>JBBRGP010000211.1:0-5202 GCA_038224105.1 Desulfobulbales bacterium
ATGAATGGCCGGAGTGGCCGCCAGCACCGAATAGGGGGGTGCCAGGAGCCCGGCCCCGCCCTGCACCGAGGTCACCCGGGCTCCGGCCTCCAGGGCAATCAGCGCCCCGGCCGCCAGGTCCCAGGGTTTAAGGGAGAGTTCCCAGTAGCCATCGAACCGGCCGGCCGCGACGTAACAGAGATCGAGGGCCGCCGACCCCAGTCGCCGCACCCCCTGGCTGATCTTGGAAAATCTGCTGAAATGCTCGAGATTGGTATGGGGCGAATTCCAGATATCATAGGGAAAGCCGGTGACCAGCAGTGACCGGGAAAGTTCCGTTTCCGGCCGGACTCGCAAAGGTCGACCATTCACCCACGCCCCCTGGCCACGTTCGGCGCTAAACAGCTCGTTGCGCAGCGGATCAAAAACAGCGGCTAAAGTCAGGACGGTGTCAACGGCGTAGGCGATCGACACGCAAAAAAAGGGGACGCCGTGGGCGTAGTTGACGGTCCCGTCCAGAGGGTCGATGTACCACTGCGGTCCGCCGCCTTCAACGCCGCCCCGTTCTTCGGCGAGGACATGATGGCCCGGAAATCGGCGCTGCACCTCTTCGACCAGAAAAGCCTCGGAGCGGTGGTCAATCTCGGTCACCAGGTCGATCTCCCCCTTGAAAGCAACCTGGTGATCCTGTTCATACCCGGCGGCGAGGATCTGACCTGCCTGTCGCGCCAGCTCGGCGACATCGGAAAGTGACGGAATAGACATCATGCTCATGCTCTCGATTGCAAGGTCATAGAAACGACAGGTACCTCGACGCACCATTTTCGGCGACAGTTTTTTCTACCCCTGGCGGGCATTGTAAACAATCCGGCCGCTGGTGCCGAACCAATGAAAAAGGTCGATCGCCTCCCGGCGCAGCAGTCCCTCCGTCAAGGCGATGCCCCGCTTGACCAGTTCGGCCCGCCCAGATCATAAACCCCCAGGCGACGCTGGGCCAGGGATAAAGCCATAATCTCGGCATGGGCGCTTGAACAGTGGGCCAGAATCACTGCGTTGACGCCGATCGCCACCAGTCTGCCGCTTGCGGCTTCGAATACTCCGGCGGCAAAGGGACCACCGCTGTCCTCCAGGGCATTGCGCCTTGCCAATTCGAGGATAAGTTTCATCCGCTGCTTGGCCGAGGTGAAAATTTCCGGCAGCTCGGCTAGCTGGTCCACTGCCCATTCGGGAAGGGACAGGGTGAAGGCGGATGGCAAATCATTCATTCTCAGACTCGTCAAACAACATCGATGCGCAAATCGGATCAGTGGGTGGAATCTTCCTGGAGGAAGGTGAGCATCCTGTTCAAGAGAATGCGATTCTCTTCATTGATGTCAAGAAATTCAACCCCGATTTCTTTGGTTGGTAGCGCTGCAAGACCCGCGACCTCGTCCATCCGTTCTCGGACCAACCGCACCGGCACCTCGGTCATGTACAGCAGGGTGCCGGCAAAGATGATCTCGATTGGCCATTGGACGGGAAGAAATTCATCTTGCGGGCAATGGAAGGAAAGTCCGCCGAGGCTGATATCCTGAATCTGACGGATCCCGCTGGGATGGATGAGAATCGATTCCTTCCGACCTTTCAGACGGACGCTCTTTCTTCGGTCAATCGATCGTACCGTCTTCATAGGGTATCTCCTGATAAGGTTTTCTCAAGATTTTCTTAAACCATAACATATTCCGCTCCTTTTTTGAGCATTTTTTTTGGCCAGGCCCGGTGAATTGCCGCGCCTACTCCCGGCGCCGGGCAACTCGGGGCGGCCGGACATCTTTCCCCTTGGGGCATGACCAGTTTTATGGTATGGCTTTGTTGCATAACGGAAAGACGGCAAGGGTATTCAGGCTTTTGTCCGGCGCCTGAAGACCAGATCCCCTCCCTATCATCTTCTTAAAACCCATGAACATGCTCCGCGGAACTCTTTTCCTTTTGACGCTCGGGATGATTTTTCTCCCGTCCCTGGCCTTCGCCGTACCCGGCGCCCCTGTCCTGCCCAAGGATACCGGCATATCCCCAAAGACGCCGTCACCGCCCCGCTTCGTGGTCAAAGGTTCCAGCCTCATCGACCTCAATCGCAACGCTCCGGTCTTTTTTCGAGGCATTGGCTATTCACCCTACCTGCCGAACGAAACTCCCCTCAAGGGCGATCCCCCCGGCAACGACGGCCGCTACGAGGAGCACTTCGGTCTGCTGAAGGAGATGAACGTCGACTATCTCCATGTCTTTCCGATGAGGATGCCGCCGAATTTTTTTGCCGCTCTCGATAAAACCGAGATGTACTATGGTCAGGATATCTGGATCTGGGCCTATGAGGAGGACTTTCTCGCCGAGTCTTTCCTTACCAAGACCATGGAGGATATCAAGGCGGCCGTCGATCATGTCTATAAGGTCGGGCGGCCGGAACGGCTGGTGCTGTTTTCGGTGGGTGATGAACTGCAGGCCGATTCGGTGGTGAGAACCGACACCCGCCATCCGGAGGTGCGCAGCTTCAAAGGCAAACACCTTCAGGTAACCAACCGGACCCCCACTGAAATTGCCCTGGCCCGGTTGATTGACGGGGCCATGGATTACGAGTTGAGTCGCTATGGCGGCAGGCATCTCTACTGTCATACCAGCTGGACCCATATCGGCCCAATCACCAATCGGCCGGATATTGAAGTGCCGAAAGAAAACGCCATCAATCCGAATCTCGGCGATCTGGTCTGCCTCAATGTCTACACCTATGCCCGGGGGGTGCGGACCTCGCCGCCCGGTTCAGTCACCGGCACCAGCTATCAGGGCTATCTCGAGGAGTTGGCGGCCCAATCGACCAAACCGATTTTTGTCACCCAGGTCGGTTTCTCGACCTCCCCCTTTGAACCGAAATCCTCCGTGCCAGGTTTTGGCGGCCACAAGGTAGAGGACGTGCCGCGGGACTTTACCGCCATCTGGCAGGACATTCGGACCGCCAAGGGCAAGGAGAAATTCTGCGGCATCTCCTTTTTTGAATTGCAGGACGAATGGTGGAAAAGCGGCGAGGACCCAACCGACTCAAGCCGCCATGAACGGCAGGACCCGGAGGAGTGGTTCGGGCTTTTTGAAGTCGGCGCCGACAACCGTTTGCAAGCCAAAGGCAAAATACCCGAGACCCTCGGCAAACTCTACAGACTGCCGTAACCGGCAGGCAGACAAAGGATGACGGCCGAACCTGGCAGATCCGGCCGCGCCTCCCCTTCCGGTTACCCCAGCTGCAGCGCCTTGATCCTGTCCTTGAGGGTCGGAGGCTTCTCAGCAGCATCGCCGTGCCGCCCGTCTTGGGCCGGATGCCGAAGGCCGCCACCTGGTCGGGCAGGTGGGAAGGTTCATGGTGGGCCTGGAGCCACCGCAGGGCCCCGATCATTTTTTCACTATTCGAAACACGTTAATCCTCCATTTCTTGATTATTCTTTTTACTTCCGTTGCCGCAACGCACCAGAACCTTCTTCAATTTTCTTGTACAATTTTACCGGCTCGCCGGTTCTCCGGCGATGGACGCTGATATTGAGCAGCTATCGTTAGATGGTTTGCCTGAGGATCCTTTTATCAACCTCTTCGATGGCCGACATTCTGCCGTGGGCCGGAAGCGTCACCTCGGCAGGCGAGTCAGCATGCAAATCAGCTCCCTGGAGGAATCCCTGGGCGGCAAGCTCTTCCGGCGGGTGGGCCGCAATCTCGAACTGACCGACCTGGGACATGTGGTTTTCCGTTATGCCGACGAGATCTTTGCCTTTGGTCTTGAACTGCTTGATACGGTGAAAGGCAGGTCGATTGCCGGGCCGCTCCGCTTTGAAGTCGGCATCGTCGACATCCTTCCCAAATTGATGGCGAGAAAAATCCTGGAACCGGCCCTGGCCCTCCCGGAAAGGCTGCGCCTCGTCTGCCATGAAGGAAAAGAGAAGCAGCTCCTGGCCGAACTGGCCATTCACAGCCTGGATATCGTCCTCACCGACACTCCGGTGAAGTCGGGTCTCAGCATCAAGGCCTACAGCCATCTGCTCGGCGAATGCGGGGTGACCTTTTGTGCCGTGGAGTCCCTGGCAGGCCCCCTGCGAGCGGGATTTCCCCAGTCGCTCAACAATGCCCGGATGTTGTTGCCGACACCGATGTCGGCCCTGCGGGGCAGCCTCGATCAGTGGTTCGGCGGGCTGGGGGTCCGGCCTGAAATCGCCGGAGAATTTGACGACCACGCCCTGTTGAAGGTGTTCGGACAGGCCGGCGACGGCGTCTTTACCGTACCGTCGATACACCCTCGTAAAATAAATCCAAGGCGACGACAGCTGGAAAAAAGTTGGGCCCCTGATGGCTCACGCTTGCCAGGTTCGAACCTGAAAAAAGTTGGAGCCTATTTTTCTCATTGATCAAACTGTTTTTTGCATTATCTTTGGCTCTGCATAAATGAGAGGGGTGCGACGGACCGCCGCACCTGGCCACGGTTGCTCTCCGCTTCTGCTCCTGCTCCGGTCAACGACAGCAGGGTCTCGCCCATGCCGATCACCCGTAGCCGCCAAGGTTTGATTGCCAAAACATTCACCAGAACCCGCGGAACATATTGATGCTATAGCTTTCTCACCCCTGCAATAAGGCTCATTCATGGAACATCGCAGTGATTTCCTCCCTAAGCTCCTGCTTAGGTTTCCTGAATTTATCGGACTCCTGTCCGCCATTGAGACCTTTCGCCGGGCCGGTGATTCCTTCTTTGCCTCCCCGCCGTTGTTGTTTTACCGCGCTTTGGTGGCCAACCCACCTGCCATAGGCGCCGCCTGTCCCACTTCCGTGAATCTGGCCCGGACCAATGCCGATTTGGTGACGCCGCCCGATGACTCCGGCCTAGTTCTCGAACTCGGCGGCGGCACCGGCATGGTCACCGCGGCCCTGCTGCGACGCGGTGTTGCCCCGGAAAAGCTGGTAGTCGTCGAACTGGATCGGCATCTGGCCCGGCATTTGAAAAACCGCTTTCCAAATGTCGCGGTAATCCACGGCAATGCCATCAAACTCTGCGAGTTATGCAACCGCTACGACCGGTATATCACAACCGTGGTTTCAAGCCTGCCGCTCCTCTCCCTGCCGGCTAGCGCGGCAGCCGCCCTTGGCAGGGAACTCCAGAAAATGCTCGGGCCGGAGGGTTCGTTCATCCAGTACACCTACCGGCTCAATAACCGTCCCTCG
>JBBRGP010000212.1:0-5190 GCA_038224105.1 Desulfobulbales bacterium
AATCGATTCGAGGATAATTCTTGAGGTGAGGTCGTCTTCGGCTATCAGGATTTTCATGGTAGGCTTCCTTGTCGCGGCGGATACCGCAGGGAAGGGTCATTTTTCAACACTATCGTTGAGGTCCGTTGGTGGTGAAGCACGCCTGCCCGGAGATCTCGGTGAGACGATGCTGCGGCGATGGTTATTGTACCGTTCGGCGGTACAGGGCTTGAAGTGCTGAGCCGCGGCAATACTCGTAGGCATCTTTATTAAGTATTAACTCTTTGATTCTACCAATTCGTCCTCCGCATGTTCTGAGAAGGACAATTGGCAGGTCACCAGTGACCGAATCTACCAAATAAATCGCTTGGCAAATCGTTTGGCAGGCTGGCCAGATCGACTATTACATCATGCGCCCTCGCTTCTTTAAAAGAGCCCAAGAGCATAAATGCATAAATATGGGCAAAATAATGACAATTTCGATCTGCGTAGTGTTCGGGATTTTTCAGAACATTTTCTAACACATCTATTAGATCCGGTATGATTTCTTCGCGCCGAGCAATTGCTGCATCGATGGCGTTACGCTTGTATTCCTTATCTTAAACTTCGAATGCTTGAAGAATGTCATTAATTTCCATTTCTCTTTCCATTATCGTGTTGGTATTGTGCATTTACTCTGCGCCATACAGCGTACTTTCGGGACGTTGTTACCCCGTTTCGAATTGGTTCCGCGTCTTTGCCACAGCTCGCGTGATGCTGGACGTGGCTACGCCGAGATGCCGTGCAATCTCAGCCGCCGAGAGACCAAGTTCTTCCATGCCGCGACGGGCTATCTCCGCCCGTGTCCGGCTTGCCATTGCCCTGCGACTGCCGCTTTCAAGTTCTTTCTGACCAACGTTCGCTTTATTACACTCTTGCTCGATGATCTTGCTGAGCGTCAGCCCTGATCGTTTACATTTGATCTGCCGTAAAGAATTTTTTTCCGCTTCCTTTATTATTTGATGCACAAAATCTCCACTCCCAAGGATACGCTCATCCGTCTCTTCCTGGTGATCTTTGCGTCTCATCGAGAGCACGTTGGACCATCCGCCGAGGCTCCGGACTAGTCCGCCTCCTGACAACAGGGGATCATGTCCATGGTCCATGCCTTCCAGCACATACTGTTTATACTCTTTTATGGCTTTTCTTTTCGTGCCCCCGAATTGTGCCAATACTGTTGGAATATCCATCCAGGGGAATGTTACCTGCCCAATAATCGCCCGATGGCCGCTCCACAGGTATTTGTCCAACTCGTTCATAGTCCGGATGATCTTTGCCCGTATGAGATTCAGGTGGATGTAGCGGACCAGGGCAATGAGATAGTTGTCTTCGTCGCAAAGGATGGATTTATACCGGTTCTCAAAGAGATGCCCTGTTCTCCGGTGCTTACGATTGAAGTATTGTGCGTACCAGGTGAGAAACTTCCTCATGACTGCCGAGATGCCTTGTTGTCCGCTCCGGAACAAAAGATGAACATGGTTGTCCATAAGGACCCGGGCGTAGATGACGCACTGCGACTCCTGGACGTTTTTTCCGAGACGCTCAAGAAATCGGTCTTTATCCTCGGAATCACAAAAAATGTTTGTCTTATCTATTCCCCGGATCATGATGTGATGTAATGCGCCGGGGGCGTCTAATCTGGCTTGGCGGGGCATGGTGTGATTTTATCTATCCAGCTTGGCAGAGTCAAGTGTTTTGCAACGTAAGTAACAACGTCCCTAATATTCTCATTAATTCGCGTACTTCGCCATCAGGATCAGTCAATGGTAAGTGGTTTTTCATGGCGTTTTGTCTCCCTTGGGTTTGCTTTGCGAAAACTGATGTTGCGCACTCCACCAGGAATGGGAGTGAAACAGAGCACGTGCGGCCTTTTATCCAGGTACCCAACAGCAACAAACCGCCGTTCAGGATACAAATTTCGATCATCTTCGGAAAATGTTGCGCCACTCCAATCAAAGTCTATGGCGCGATCAAAATGCCTAAGACTGTCGTCACAGTATAGCATCACTCCAGCAAAGTCGCGGAACGGCGCTTAAAGGTCCGTCGTGCAGCCGCCCGACGGATATCCGTTGCCGACGAAATGGCGTGGCGGCAATTGCCGTTTCATGGTAAATACATTGACCGTCACAGAAACAGATGCGGATCCGTCCCCGACCAAAGCCCGTGTTGCCGACCAGTGGACTACAGCAAACTCAAGCTCTCGATATTACTTCTCTTCGCTACCATTGCCTTTGGTACTTCCGGGTACGTATTCATTGAAGGCATGACCCCCTTTGAAGCCTTCTACATGACGGTCATCACCATCAGTACTGTCGGCTTCTCTGAAATCAAACCCCTTTCCGATATCGGGCGCGGCATCACCATCGTCGTCATTGGCATGGGCATCAGCCTGTTGACCTACACTCTTGGTCAGGTTGCCCGCATCATCGTGGAAGGGGAATTGCGAACAATTCTCGGGAGGAGGAAATTGGAGAAGCAGATTGCCGAACTGAAGGACCATTACATCATCTGCGGCTATGGCCGCATAGGCACGATCATCGTCAAGGAACTGCGCAACGCCAGGATTCCTCTGGTGGTGATCGACCAGGATCCGGCGAGCATCGTGGCACTGGAGGAGCAAGGCATACTCTGCCTCAATATGGACGCGACCTCCGATGAAGCGCTGCAATCCGCCGGCCTGGCCACTGCTAGGGGCCTGGTTACGGCGGTCAGTTCCGATGCCGATAACGTCTTTATTGCCCTTTCCGCCAAAGGAATGCGACCGGATATCTTCATCCTCGCCCGCGCCTCGGATGAGAAAAATGAAAGCAAGCTGCTGCGGGCCGGGGCCTCTAGGGTGGTCTGTCCGTATCAGATGGGGGGCAGGCGAATGGCCGAGATTCTCCATAAACCGACGGTTGTTGATTTTCTCGACCAGACTATGATGCATAACGAACTCGGTCTGCAGATGGAGGAGGCGGTCGTCAGTGAAGGTTCATCGATTACCGGCAAGACCCTCATGAGCAGTAATCTTCGCCAGGATTTTGGGGTGATTATCGTCGCGATAAAAAGAATAACCGGAGAGATGGTCTTTAATCCGGGACCGGGAGAAATCTTCAACGCCGGCGATGTCATTGTCGCCATCGGCAAAAAAGCGGAATTGCGGCGGATGTCGACGGCTCTCCGTTGACGGATTCATTACCTCTTTCAACCGCCGGCCACACTGCCTCGAGGGGTGGTGGAAACCGGAGGCGGGCCTTCCGCGCCCGGCAGTCTCGGCGCTGGGGAAGGCAGGGTGGAACGGATTGCCGGTTGGCAGGGTAGCCCTTGAGCGGCCAAGTCCCGGCATTGATTCTCGGCCCCGCCGGCGGTGTAGAACGCGCCGACATAGAGAAAATAGCTGCCTTTCGCCGTTCCCAGGATATAGGGGGAGACCCCTGCTGCCGCGGTTTTGGCCAAGGCCGAGGCAAGCTCATGGGTGTCCTGGAAGATGCCGAGGCGGGCCGCGTACATTGTTTGCTTGGCAGGCTTGCCGGCCAGGCGGTGGCGGGATATCGCGGTTTGTGCCGCCGCCTGACTCGGGAAAAAGCCGGTGAATAGCCGGTATTTAACCCCCAGGCTACCCAGATCCACTTTCACCCAGTAACAGACAAGGTTTTGCCCGCGGTAGAGGGCGACGGCGTGTTCAGCGGTTGCCTGCTTGTCGAAGGTTTCAAGGAGAACGGCGAACGGATAGGTTCCTTCCGGAACGACGGTTATGGCTTGATCTGCCAGCCTTTTGACCCTCTGCCTGGCGGCGGGCGCCTTTGCCCGTTGTGCTCTCTGTCTTGGCGCGACCATCACCGTTTGCATCGATTGCGGGTCAAGGACTTGGTTTTCCTCGGTCTCCCCGGTGTCGGTCAGAAGTCCGAAGACTTCGTTCTGCTTTGGTTCGGCGCTTTTAATCGGTTGGTCGCCGGTCCCGACGTCGGCTGGCGCATCTGTCGGCTGGGCTGGAATAGAGGCGACGGGCACCGTCCCTGGCGTTTCAACCACACCGGTAGCCGGGACCCCTGGGACGCCCGAACCCTCTGGCGCGTCGGCCGTCGGCAAAGCCAAGTTCTCGGGCCTGGCGACGCTTAGGGGGGCATCGACACCTTGCGGCTGGCGGGCCTGATCAAGGCTCGCCTCCCGTTGATTTTCGGTGAGCGGTACCGTCCCGACCGGCAGCTTCTCGTTTTTTTCTGTAAAATACGGTGCAAGATCAACGATGGCGAAAAGTGCGGCGAGAGCAACAAAGAGCACGAAGAGTCCGGCAAAAACTTTTTTCATTTGGGTCGTAAACATCGATTGAGGGGATCAGACTCGGTTGCGGAAGACGAACCTTTTTTACCATGTGGTTCCCGGAAGATCAAGCAGCCTCGCTGCCGATTGGCCGGCAAACCCATCCGTTCATGCCGCTTTCCGGCAATACTCGCCACCGTCGCCCGGGAAGCGCCCCTGCCCGTCATCGGCCGTGCCGAGTTCTCCGTTCGCCCTTCATTCCTGTTGACAGAGTCCGGGGAAAGCTTGTATTTTTACTGTTCGTTTTTTAATTACCTGGATATTATTCATGGAGAATTACACGTATGTGGCAAAATATTGAAGCAGCTCCCGCCGATTCCATTCTCGGTTTGACCGATGCGTTCAGGAAGGATCCGAATCCGTGCAAGGTCAATCTGGGCGTAGGGGTTTATAAGGATGAAACAGGCCGGACGCCGATTCTTGATTGTGTTAAGGCTGCCGAAAGGATCCTCCTCGAGCGGGAAAGCTCAAAAAGCTACCTGCCGATTTCCGGTGACCCGACCTTCGCGGCCGAGGTGCAGAAACTGTTGTTCGGCCCGACCGGCGAGGTCATTGCCAGCGGCCGGGCCGCGACCGCCCATGCCCCGGGCGGCACCGGTGCCCTGCGGGTAGGTGGCGATTTACTGAAAAAATTTTATCCGCGGGCCACGGTCTGGATCAGTGGGCCGACCTGGGCCAACCACAAAGGAGTTTTCAAAACCTGCAGCTTTCCCCTGGCTGAATACCCCTACTACAATCCGACCACCCGGTCCCTGGATTTTCCTGCCATGGTCGCACGCCTGCTGGTTGTTGCGGCCGGGGACATCGTTTTGTTGCACGCCTGCTGCCACAATCCGAGCGGCGTCGACTTGACCGCCGAGCAGTGGCGGG
>JBBRGP010000213.1:0-5155 GCA_038224105.1 Desulfobulbales bacterium
CCTCATTGAAGACGATGCGAAAATTGCCTCCTTCATCGAAAAGGGGCTGAAAGAGGCGGGCTTTTACGTCGATAGCCGCGGTGACGGGCAGGCAGGACTGGACCTGGCTCTCAGCGTCTCTTACGACGCCGCCGTGGTCGATCTGATGCTGCCGAAATTGGACGGGCTGTCGGTCATTGAAACGATGCGCGCCGAGAACGTCAATACGCCGATCCTGATCCTCAGCGCCAGACAGTCGGTCGATGACCGCATCCAGGGGCTGCAGCGGGGCGGCGACGACTATATGGTCAAGCCATTTTCCTTCAGCGAGCTGCTGGCCAGGGTCCAGGCCCTGATCCGGCGGGACCAGAAGAACACCCAGCCGATGTTTCTGAAAGTCGGCGATCTGGAGATGGACCTTCTCAAACACGAAATTTACCGGGGCGGGGAAAGGATCGAACTGCCGGCCAAAGAGTACGCCCTCCTCGAATATCTGATGCGCCACCCGGGGATGGTGCTTTCCAAAACCGCAATCCTCGAGCGGATTTATGATTATTCCTTCGATCCCCAGACCAATGTGGTGGACGTCCTGGTCTGCCGGTTGCGGAACAAGATCGACAAGGATTTCGAGGACAAAATAATCCATACCGTCAGGGGCATGGGCTATGTTCTTAAGGTTCAGTAAGGATGATTTTACCTGGCCACGGGTAAAGAAGGCGCTGCCGATCTTCCTGCTCCTCTGGTGCGGTGGAGCGCTGCTCGCTGCCTTCTATCTCGTGACGATCCGGGTCCATCTCGAGAAGATCGAACGCGGTGAAACCGAGCGATTGCTGGATACCTACCTGACCATGCAGCGGACGAAACTCGGTCATCCCGGTGGCTTCGACCTCCAGAACGATCATCTGTTGCAGGGTTTGACCTTTATCCGGGTGATTCAGGGCTCCGAACAGTTGCTGGTCGTCGGCGAACAGCTGCTGGTCCAGGGTTTTAAAGGTTTCGTCGATCTGCCTCACGATACCGCCGGAGTATGGTTGCGGGTCGGCGCCGGTGCCGAGGCGCGGATTCTGACGGTCATCACCCGCAGGTACGAGAACGGGGGAATGATCCAGGCGGGCAAGGATGGCCGACAAGGATATGCGCTGTTTCAAGCCTTGTGGAAAAATACCCTTGCGATCGTCTGCTTCAGCGTCATCCTCCTCTGGCCGCTCTCGCTCCTTTTCATCAAACAGAGTCTGGCCCCGCTGATTTCAAGCCGGAAAATGATTGAGAAGCTGGTTCGGCGGTCAACCGTCGGACTTCTGCCCGAGGAGGGTAACGGCCCGGAGCTGGATGACCTCTATCGTCAGATTAACCGCTTGATTGCCCAGAACCGGCGGTTGGTGGCGGAGATGCAGCAATCCCTCGACAATGTCGCCCATGATCTGCGGACGCCCATGACCAGGCTGCGGTCGGTCGCCGAGTATGGGCTGCAGGCGGAGGATGATCCGGAGCGGCTGCGGGAGGCGCTCTCCGATTGTCTGGAGGAGTCGGAGCGGGTCCTCGCCATGCTGCGGATCATGATGAGCGTGGCCGAGGCTGAATCGGGGACGATGCGGCTGGAACTGGCGGCCTGCGATCTCGCGGAAACCCTGGCCCAGGTCGATACTCTCTATGAGTATGTCGCCGAGGAACGGAAGATCAGCGTTCATCTGGCAACCGTAAGGCCGCTGCCGGCCTGGGTCGATCCCACCCGGATCGCCCAGGTCTGGGCCAACCTCCTCGATAACGGCATCAAATATGGCCGCGAGGGGGGCTGGGTCAAAATCACGGCGGAGTTGCTCGACGGCCAGGCCCAGGTGGTGTTTGCCGATAACGGCGTGGGAATTTCCGAAAGCGAGCAGGGCAGAATCTGGGAAAGGTTGTACCGCGGCGACCGCAGTCGGTCGCAGAAGGGGCTTGGGCTGGGGCTGAGTTACGTGCGGGCGGTAGTCGAGGCGCACGGAGGCTCGGTGGCGGTAACCAGCACCCTGCACGGGGGCAGCCGCTTTGTGGTGCGGCTGCCGCTCGGTCAGGACAAAACACAGGAGAAGTCGCAGACCAGCGGCGAATGATCGGAGAGGCGGACCTCGGGGATATAAAAGGTATCGATGCTGATCCCGGGGCTGTGGAGGATGAAGTCTATCTGGCGTTGCGGGGCATGGCTCGGATGGGACGGGGCATTGGTGACGTTGGCATTTTTCAGACCGGTGGCGGCTAGAAACAGGTTGAGTTCCCGGCTGCCCCAGAAGGTATTGAAATCTCCGGCAATGATAACTTCTTTGTCGGTATCGCCGATGAGGGAATGGAGCTGTTCCAACTGATTCTGACGATGGCGGTATTTCAGTGACAGGTGGACAATGAAGATGGCAATAGCCCGCAGATCGGTCTGGATCACCAGCCGTTTCATGCCTTGCTCAAAATAGTGAAAATGGACGTCCTCGATATTCTGTTTGGTCAGCAGGGCGTTGCATTGCTGCTTGAGAACCGGGACTTTCAGGGCCAGAGAGCCGTTGCGGTACTTGCTTTCGACGATGCAGTTATAGCCCAACCGCTCGGCGATGACCTGGGCCTGACAGAAATGTCCGGCACGGTAGGAGCCGGAATCGACCTCGACCAGCGCTACAATATCCGGATTGACGGTGGCGATGAAGGTGATTATTCGCTGCAGATTGACCGTGGTCCGTTTGAAAAATCCGGCGAAGGGCAGCGGCAGGTGGTACCTGTTGTTATGGCCGGTGCCATAGCGAATGTTGTAGAGAAGTAAGCGCATAGTAGTATGATACGGCTTTAGTCGCGGTGAGGCAATGGCTGAGGAGAGGAGGCTGTGGAAAACTTGCCGATAAATTTCCGAGGGTAACGTTGCCAGATTTACACCGCAGTGTATATGGTAAAGTGAGGCCCTGAAGATTAAGGGTATATTGAGCGGGGAGCCGAGGCAGGCCGGCGTTCACCGACCATAAAGAATTTCGTTTATCGGGGTTAGGGCCTCTTGAAACAACCAATCGGGAAGTTGTTATGATCATAATTGGGACGAGAAAAAGTAAATTGGCCATGTGGCAGACCGAGACGGTCGCCGGTTATCTGAATGCGCGGGGAATGGCCACCCGCATCCATGCCATGGAGACCATCGGCGACAGGATTCTTGACACCTCCATCGCCAAAATCGGCAGCAAGGGGGTGTTTACCGCCGAACTCGAAGAACAGCTGGCGAGCGGGGCAACCGATATTGCCGTGCACAGCGCTAAAGACATGCAGTCGCAGTTGCCCGAAGGCTTTGTTCTGATTGCCTTCACCGCCCGGGAAAAGGTCAATGACGTCCTGCTTAGCGCCGACCGGTCCATCGACATCGCCGACCCCCTGCGGCCCCTGGTTGTCGGCACCTCTTCGGTCCGGCGACGGGCCTTCCTCAGGCACCATTATCCACATGTGCAAATCGTCGAAATGCGCGGCAATCTGCAGACCAGAATCCGCAAGATGGAAGAAGGGGGCTGCGATGCCCTGATCCTCGCCTATGCCGGGGTGACAAGGATGGGCTATGACGAGATCATCATCAAGGAGTTCGACACCGATCAGTTCGTACCGCCGGTGGGCCAGGGCTGCATCGGCATCGAGGCGGCGACCTCCCTTGCCCCCGAGCGGGTGAACGAAATCCGCGCCTGTCTCAATAACCCGGCCAGCGAGACCTGTCTTCTGGCGGAACGGGCCTTCTTGAAAAAGCTTGAAGGTGGCTGCAGCATTCCGGCCTTCGGCTATGCCGTACTGACCGGTGATGAGCTGAGCCTTACCGCCGGTCTTGCCAGCCTCGACGGCAAGAAAATTCTCCGGGTCACGGAAAAGGGCCCGGCCGACGATCCGGCAGGCCTGGGAAGGCGAGTCGGCGAACATATCCTCGCCGATGGCGGGCGGGCGATGCTCGAGGAGATCCGACGAACCCAGGCGGCCGGGTAGGCGTTCGGCAGGCAGAGAGTGGCGGTAATCGGCGCTTGACTTGCGGGGCCGGATTCAGGATAAGCATAAACCCCCTTGTGGGGGTGTAGCGGTTCTCCCCGTGGACCTGGGAGAAAAAGTGAAACGTCTGTGGTGAAATCAGGGCTCCCGGACCGATGCTGTTCAAGAACACGAAGAGAGACCGGTAGCAATCCGGGGCGGCCCGCCGGGCGGCGACCGCGTTTGACCGGCGGTTATAATGCAGGGATCGGCGTTACTCCCTCAGGGCAGGGTAAAATTTCACCAGACGGAACGAGACGATGGATGGCAGCATAGGGGTCGGTCTTATCGGCACCGGCAAGCACGGTAGCCGATACGCCAAGCATATTGTCGAGGATCTCGGATCCCACTTCCACCTGGCGGCGATCAGCAGACGCTCGGCTGTCGGCAAAGACCAGGCGCTGACCTGGGATACCACGCTCTATGGCGATTGGCGGGATCTGGTGCGGGCGAGCAAGGTCGAGGCGGTGATCAGCGCCGTCACCCCGAATCTTAATGGTGAGATTGGCCGGTTCTGTGCGGCCATGGGCAAACCGCTGCTCCTCGAAAAGCCGCTGACCACCGACTTCCCAGCCGGACAAAACCTTGTCACCCTTTTCGATCGTGCCGGTGTACCGCTGACCGTCGCTCAGACCCTGCGCTACAACAGCGTCATCCGGGCGCTGCGGCAGAATCTGCCGCCCCTCGGCCGGCTGTTTTCCCTCTTTGCCTGTCAACGGCTGGAACCTTCCACCATGGGCTGGCTGGAACAGCCGGAAATCGCCGGCGGCGGGGTGATCTTCCATACCGCCGTCCATCTCTTTGATGCCCTGCGCTATATTACCGGGGAGGAAATCGTAAAAATTCGAGCAGTGGCCCGCAAGGTTTATAATCGGCACCTCGAGGATATCGTTGTAGCCGAAGTGGTCCTCAGCAACGGCTGCCTGGGGGTCATCGATGCCAGCAAGGTCAGCCCCGCCCGGGCGGGCAGATACGAATTCATCGGCGAACATGGCCAGCTGCACGGCGATCAGGTCCATGGCATTCTCGAGAAAATCGAGGGAGTGAGGATCACCACCCTGCCGGTTACGCCACCGGGGCCGACCATTCTGCCGCTTCTGCTAGACTGGCATGCCCTGCTCACCGGCGCCGGTAACAATCCGATCCCGGGGGACGAGGGGCTGGCGGCAAT
>JBBRGP010000214.1:0-5153 GCA_038224105.1 Desulfobulbales bacterium
GGCGAGGTCACGTCGGGCCTGGATGTTATCGAGGCAGTCGACTACAACATCAACTTGCAGTGCTTCCTCCCCCTCCCCGCCCATGGCACGAAAATCAGTGGCATAGGCGCGAATGGTGTTAAAGGGATGGATGTTTGCCGATCGTTTTGCCGCCACCTTCGCCTTGTTGTGACCGAGGGTTGTACCAAGGGCATTGAGTTGACGATTGCAGTTGCTGGGTGAAAAAACATCCGGATCGAAGATGTGTAACCGACCGACCCCGATTCGGACCAGTTCCTCGATCACATAGCCGCCTAGGCCGCCACAGCCGATTACCGCCACCCGCTTTTTCTCAAGGAGATGCTGTTGGTGTGCAGTAAGGGAATTTTGGTTGCGGCAAAAATAGTCTGCAGATGGGTGCATGAAAAACCTGGAGGAGAGGAAGTGACAACTCACTTTTTTCCTCAAGGTATCTGCAACAGCAGCCGCTGTCAATCGTTTTGCAGTGAAAGGTATTTGGTATGATTGACAGTTGAGTAGTCTTTTTATCCATCCATTGTATGCACAGGAGCCTGCCTGCCGGCCAAGGGGCGACTCAAGAACAACCTTTTCAATATTCCTCTTTTTCAATATGGGTCCTTGCGCAAATAGTTGTTTGACCATTTCACTGCTGCGGAAGACGGCAAACGGTATGGCTTCCTTACTTCAGCATGGAATTCTTTATGCGGTTGATCAGCCGGTGGATATTCACTCTTTCCTGCTCACACTTCCTGGTTTTTCTGCAGAGTATATCGAAAATACCGTGCAGACAATCTTCATCAACGGTACCGCTGCCGACAGCCTTGAGCACCCCTTGGGGTGCGGTGAAACCTTGGCATTGTCGGCGGCCATGCCCGGCCTGGCAGGGGCGATTTTCAGAAGGCACGGCCGGCATAGCTCCCTGCGCAGTCAGACCGCGCTCAAAGAGCAACCCGGGAATAACGGCATAGGCTATATCACTCTTAAACTTTTCAATAGCGTTGCCACTGACAGGGTTTTTGACCTGATGACCCAGGGGATTCTTATACACAGCCAGGCGTATTACGACTACGCCGTAAGGCAAGAAATTTTTTTTCAACCTCCCGTCGAGTTTTCAATGGCCGGTCGGCCCTTGAGTTATGCCGAGATGCTGCTCGCAGTTCGGCAAATGCCTTTAGTGAAGATACAGCTCCGCTTATTGCCTGCACTTTGAATTTTCCTGAGTGACCGATCATTCTGCACTAGCGTTTTGCTCCAAAGGGCATTTACAGGACAAGTGTCAGAAGAAAGTCCAGCGTCACCCTCTCCTGTATGAGATGTACCGTCACCGTCTCAACTCTTCAGAAATAGCGGTTTAAACTATTTACTTCACAACACCGTATTACCAGTCACCCTTGGTTATTCTCGGTGAGTTTGCCGTACATTTACATTCTGTCGTTGACTGCAAAATTCATCGATCACTAAGATAGTCTTTTGCCGATTCCTCGGCAGCGATCCGATAGTGTTCCGTCCATATCATCCAGCCAGAGAGGCGCTCGCCAATGAATCTGCACGTCCCGGACACCGATCATAGCCCCAAAATTTCCAAAAGACTCATTGATGAACAGTGGCTGCATTTCGTTCATACCGGCAGTGGCGAAGCCTGCATGGTTCGCGAAGTGATCCTCCGCTCCTGGCAAAGGTGTCAGGCAACCGGGGTCAACCCCAACGACAACAGCATCCACCCGCACCTGCAGGGCGTAAGCCTCGCCAAGGCCCTTAGCCACCGTGAGAAGCTGTTGGCCGTGGCCCATCCCTTCATGGCCGATCTTTATGCCATCGTCAAAGGCACGGGTTTTGTCGTCGTTGTCACCAACGAGGACGGCTATATCCTGGAACTGTTCAGCGACGAGGGGGCAGACGAAACGCCAATGACCAGCAATTTCTTCGTCGGTGCCTCCTGGCACGAACGGGACGCCGGCACCAACGCCATCGGCACCGCCCTGGAGGAGCAGAAACCGACCCAGGTGACCGGAGCGGAACACTACTGTCGCAAGCACCACCGCCTCACCTGTTCGGCCGCACCACTGTTTGACCCGGACGACAAGTTGATCGGCATCCTCGATATCTCCGGGTCCTTTCAAGGCGCGCACCTGCATACCCTCGGCATGGTAGTGGCCGCCGCCAAGGCTATCAGCGCCCAGCTGCGCATCCGCATGAAAAACCATCAACTGGCGGTGGCCAATAAAAAGCTGATCAGCTTTTTTAATATGGTGTCCGATGGTCTGCTGATCCTCGACCACGATGGGACGATCACCGAATTGAACCCGGCGGCGGAACGGATCTTCGGCAGGAGGCGGTCTGAATTGGCTGGAAGCAAATTCTCTCGGCTGCTCATCGGCGACGACCCGAGGAAAAACGGCCTGCACCTGACCAAGGCGCATGGAGAAATGGAGATCCTCCTCGAAACCGGTAACGGCCCCAGCCGGTGTCTGGCCTCCGCCGAGCCCTTCGTCGACGAACACGAACCTGTCGCAGGAAGTTTTATCACCCTCAGGCCGGTCAAAGCGGTGCAGCATTTAGTGCACCGTTATAGCGGCTACTCCGCCTCCCTGCAATTCTCCGACATCATCGGCAAGAGCCGGGAAATGCAGGAGGTGATCGATCTCGCCAAGCTGTCGGCGCAAAGTGCCTCAAACGTCCTGTTACAAGGAGAATCGGGTACCGGCAAGGAGATCTTCGCCCAGGCCATCCATAACCAAGGTAACCGCCATGCCGCACCGTTCATTCCCCTCAATTGCGGTGCCATCCCCAGGGAACTGGTGGGTAGTGAATTGTTCGGCTACGAGGATGGCGCCTTCACCGGGGCTTGCCGCGGCGGCAAACCCGGCAAGTTCGAATTGGCATCCGGCGGCACCCTTTTTCTCGATGAGATCGGCGATATGCCGCTGGAGCAGCAAGCGGTGCTGCTCCGGGTTATTCAGGAAAAGCGTATGACCAGAATCGGCGGCATCAAGGTCATCCCGGTCGATGTCCGGCTGATCTGTGCCACCCATAAAAACCTCCTGGAAAAAGTCCGTGAAGGTACCTTCCGCCAGGATCTTTATTACCGCCTCAATGTCATGTCGATCACCATCCCGCCGCTGCGCGAGCGGTTGGATGATATCCTCCCGCTGTTCCAATATTTTATCGATAAACTGGGCCACGACCGCGGACACAAGCTGACGGTTGATAAAGATGTCATGCACTATCTCTATGCCTACCCTTGGCCGGGCAACGTCCGCGAGCTGCAGAACGTAGTCGAGCGGGCCACCAATCTGGCGGTGAGCGGCACGGTCACCGTTCACCAACTGCCGGCGGAGATCTTCGGTCGGCAAAGTGGCATGCCGAAAAGTTTCGGCAACCTGGTGCAAGCCGTCGACCCCCTGCACCCAGTCAATCGCCGGGAGCGGATCGGCCAGCGTAAGGATCGGGAAAAGAACCAACTCCTGCACCTCCTCAATACCCACGACGGCAATGTCAGCCGCGTGGCGAGGGAACTCGGAGTATCGAGAAAGACCGTGTATAACCGCATGCACCGATTCGCCATCGCCCGGTGATGCCCCGGAAAAAGTGTGTAGTCTTCGTATGGATGTCGATACAAAAGGTCGCACTTTATTCACACTTTATTCACACTCCGCTACCCACACCGAGGCGCGGCCGATCAAATCCCATTCCTCTCTCTGCCCATAACGACGGGCATTCGCAGTTTTTTCTAAACAATCCTCCCATTACCCTGCCCCCTGGTACGCTATTTGCCTAACCTTAGCTAGAGAGACAAGGCTCTTTGGCAGCCGGGACACAGAAAGAAATTTTGCGGACTCCCGTCGGTTTCGCCATAAGGCGATGGACGAGGTTCACACACCCATAACACGGAGGAGAAAACTATGATCAAAAAAGAAATAGTTGTTAATGGCATCCCAAGACGCCTGGTGGTCAATGGCGACGATACCCTGGCCACAGTGCTCAGGGCCAATCTCGGGCTAACCGGCACCAAGGTCGGTTGCGGCGAGGGCCAGTGCGGCGCCTGCAGCGTCCTGGTCGACGGCAAGGTGACCCGATCGTGCGCCACCAAGATGCGCCGCGTCACCGACGGGGCGAAAATCACGACCATTGAGGGCATCGGTACCCCCGACAACCTGCATCCCCTGCAGGTCGCCTGGATGGTCCATGGCGGCGCCCAGTGCGGCTTTTGCAGCCCCGGCTTCATCGTCTCGGCCAAGGGCCTCCTCGACGGCAACCGGAAGCCGAGCCGCGACGAGGTCCGAGACTGGTTCCAAAAACACCGCAATGCCTGCCGCTGCACCGGCTACAAGCAGCTGGTCGATGCGGTGATCGATGCCGCCAAGGTGCTGCGCGGCGAGATGAGTCTCGACCAATTGTGCTTTAACATCCCGGCCGATGGGCGGATCTGGGGCACCAAATATCCCCGACCTTCAGCCCTTGCCAAGGTCACCGGCACCTGCGACTACGGTGCCGATCTCGGCCTGAAAATGCCCGAGGATACCCTGCAGCTCGCTTTGGTGCAGGCAAAAGTTTCGCACGCCAAGATCACCTCCATCGACACCACCGAAGCGGCGCTCATGCCCGGCGTGGTGAAGATCGTCACCCATAAGGACATCAAGGGCAAGAATCGCATCACCGGACTGATCACCTTCCCGACCAACAAAGGCGACGGCTGGGATCGGCCGATTCTTTGCGACGACAAGGTTTTCCAGTTCGGCGACGCCATCGCCATCGTCTGCGCCGCCACTAAAAAACAGGCCGAGGCGGCCGCCGAGAAGGTTAAGGTCGTGTTGGAGGAGTTGCCCGCCTATATGAGTGCCCCGGCGGCCATGGCCGAGGACGCCATCGAAATCCATCCCGGCACCCCAAATATCTATTTTGAGCAGCACCTCGCCAAGGGTGCGGAGACGGCGCCGATTTTTGCCGGGGCCGCCGTCGTCGTCGAGGATGACTTTTATGTCGGCCGTCAGCCGCATATGCCGATCGAGCCGGATGTCGGTTTTGCCTATATTAACGACGACAAGAAGCTGGTCATCCATTCCAAATCAATCGGTCTGCATCTGCACCTGTACATGATCGCCCCCGGTCTCGGGATCGAGCCGGAAAATTTGGTCATGGTGCAGAACCCGGCC
>JBBRGP010000215.1:0-5137 GCA_038224105.1 Desulfobulbales bacterium
GATGTAATTTCAGAAGCACTAGTAAAGACAACCTTCCGGCAACCAAATATAAAATCATGCTTTATTGAATTGAACCATGCTAATGTTTTGGCTGAAAACATAAAAGGATATAGTAACTTCTCGGTAATCGATGGAAAATACGAAGAAAAGATAGAGCAGCAATTACATGATAAACAATCACAAAATGTGTTTTTGTACATTGACCCTTATGGAGTAAAATCATTACACTTTTCAATCTTTGAAAAGCTTGCAAACAAGAACCTATACAGTGTTGAAATGCTAATTAATTTTAACTCATTTGGGTTTATCAGGGAGGCGTGTAATTCTATGAATGTTAGTTTTGATATTATTGAGTTGGAAGACTTGGTTGAAATTGAGAGCGCAGTCAAAGTCAGCAAAGAAAAATCAATTGAAGATCTCAATGCAGTTGCTGGCGGTATCTACTGGCAGGATATTATTGAAGACTATAAAAAAAATGTTATAAATGGATACGACGCAGAAAAGCAATTTTCTGACAAGTACTGTGAAAAACTTAGGGAACAGTTCTGTTATGTACTAAATATGCCAATCCGTTTAAAAATAGGGCAAAGACCCAAATATCGGATGATTCATGCAACAAATCATGCTCAAGGCTGTGTTTTAATGAATGATAATATGTGTAAGCGTTGGGAAGCTTTACAAGATTTGCAAAACCAAGGACAAATTAGTTTATTTTTAGAAGATGTTGAAAATAAAACCATAAATAAAGAAGAACTAAGAAAGGAAATAAGCAATACATTAGATTCACATAGTGAATATATTGATATTGACACATTTCATGCTGAGTTTGTAAGTAAATATGGAGTTAGATTTCCAACCAGTGATATCTGTAAAGAAATTGAGATCCTATGCAATGCTGGAGTATTGGAAGTTAAAAGATATCCTGAACTTACGGAAACAGGGAAAATATCCAAGTTTTGGACAACATGCAAAGGAAAAACTGTGAAAGTAAGGTGCTCAAAATGAAAAAAGTTACCCGCTTCATTAGGAGAAAATCGTTAATTTACAAAACTGCTGTCGAATATGGCGATTATACCATAAATCACGTACAAGGGTGTGCTCATGGATGTAAGTACCCATGTTATGCATTTCTTATGGCAAAACGATTTGGAAAGGTAGAAACATATGAAGATTGGATTGAACCATCTTTAGTAGAAAACACCTTAGAGCTATTAGAACAAGAAATTCCAAAATTTAAAAATAAAATTACTACATTACACTTATGTTTTACGACAGATCCCTTTATGTATGAGTATGACGAAATATCAAAAATGAGTATTGATGTAATAAAGCCTCCATAGCGACGGCACGTCCGTCGAGCCGGTGGCGGCGGTGACCCTGTCGATCGCCAAGAGACCGGGAGCCAACGCGGTTTCCGTGGTCGACGATGTGCAAAAGAAGGTCGAAGGTCTGAAAGGGCGTCTGCTCCCCGCCGATCTCGAGGTGAGCGTCACCCGGAACTACGGCGCGACCGCCTCGGAAAAGTCCAACGAGCTGCTGCTGCACATGGCCATAGCGGTCTTTGGCGTCGCCCTGCTCATTCTTTTTTTCCTCGGCTGGCGGGAATCGATCGTCGTCATGCTGGCCATTCCCTCGACCCTGGCCCTCACCCTTCTGGTCTTTTATCTTTATGGTTACACCTTAAACCGGATCACCCTGTTCGCCCTGATCTTTTCGATCGGTATCCTGGTTGACGACGCCATCGTCGTGGTCGAAAATATCGTCCGCCATCTGCGTCTGCCGGGCAATGGCGACCGTTCGAAAATTCAGGTGGCGATCGAGGCGGTCGGCGAGGTGGGCAACCCGACCATTCTCGCGACCTTGGCGGTGATCGCCGCCATCCTGCCGATGGCTTTTGTCGGCGGGCTGATGGGCCCTTATATGCGCCCGATTCCCATCGGCTCGTCGGCGGCGATGGTTTTTTCCCTCATTATCGCCTTCACCGTCACCCCCTGGGCAGCCACCCATATCCTTAAAAAATCGTCGTCAAACCACGGTTCGGAAAGCGACGACAAAGGTCCCGATGACTGGTTCACCCGCATCTACCATAAAATCATGGACCCGCTTCTGGCCCATGGAGGTTGGCGGATTCTGTTTTTTGCCGTCATTTCCGCAATGCTGCTGGGCGCCTGCTCGATGGTCTACCTGGGTCTGGTCAAGGTAAAGATGCTGCCCTTTGACAATAAGAGCGAATTTCAGGTGATCCTCAACATGCCGGAGGGCTCAACCCTCGAGCAGACCGCCCGGGTGGCCATGGAGATGGCAGAAACAGTGGGTCAGGACCCGACCGTCACCGATTACCAGATCTATGTCGGCACCGCCTCGCCGTACAATTTCAACGGCCTGGTCCGCCACTACTTTATGCGCAGCGGGCCGACCGTCGCCGACATCCAGGTCAACCTCCAGCCCAAACACGCCCGCACCCTGCAGAGCCACGATATCGCCACCAGGATCCGACCGCCGCTCGCCCGGATCGCCGCGAAATACGGGGCAACCGTGGCGGTTGCCGAAGTGCCGCCCGGCCCGCCGGTGCTGCAGACTCTCGTCGCCGAAATCTATGGTCCGACCGCCGCTGCCCGGAAAAACCTGGCCGTGAAGGTGAAAGAGATCCTCACCGGGACGACCGGGGTGGTCGATGTCGACTGGTTCCAGGAGGCCGAACGCAACCGCCAGGTGCTCACCGTCGATAAGGAGAAGGCGGCGCTCAACGGTATCTCGGAACAACAGATCACCCGAGCCATCGAGATCGCCGTGCGGGGCTACTCGCTCGATCTCTACCACCGGCCGACCGACAAGGAAAGTATCGATATCGTCCTGCAGCTGCCCCCCGAATACCGGGCGAGGATCGAATCGATCCTGAACATCTCGCTCCGTTCGGAAACCACACCCGGCGCCCCGCTGGTGCCGCTCCGGGAACTGGTCAATGTCTCCGAACAGCCGATCGAGCAACCGATCTATCGCAAGAATCTCAAGCCGGTCGTCTATGTTACCGGCGATGTGGCCGATGTGGTCGAAAGCCCGGTCTACGCCATTTTCGAGATGAACGACAAACTTGCCGCTCTCGATGGCCGCGACTATGGCGGCAACCAGGAACGGGTGGAGATCTATAACCTCAACCAGCCCTTTTCGGAAACCGAACCGGCGATGAAGTGGGACGGCGAATGGCATATCACCCTCGAGGTCTTCCGCGATCTGGGGCTGGCCTTTTGCGTGGTGATGGTGCTCATCTACATGCTGATGGTCGGCTGGTTTAAAAATTATATCACCCCGCTGGTGGTGATGGCCGCCATCCCCTTTTCGCTGATCGGTATCCTCCCGGCCCACTGGGGCTTCGGGGCCTTCTTCACCGCCACCTCGATGATCGGCTTCATGGCCGGGGCGGGGATCGTCGTCCGGAATTCGATCATCCTCGTCGACTTCATCGAGCAGCGGATCCGGGAAGGACAACCGCTCGCCAAGGCGGTGGTCGATGCCGGGGCCATCCGCTTCCGGCCCATGCTGCTGACGGCTCTGGCGGTAGTCATCGGAGCCTCGGTCATCCTTGCCGACCCGATCTTTCAGGGTCTGGCCATCTCGCTGATGTTCGGCGAAATCGCCTCTCTTCTGGTCAGCCGGATGGCGGTACCGGTACTTTATTTCGTCATCAAGAAGCACCAGCATCTTCAAGCGCCGGCAACCGGGGAGTTGCCGCAAAACCACCTGGATCAACAATCATGAGTGAAGACCTTTTCAACCCCTTTCTCGACCGGCTGAGCCGCGACCTTCGTAATGATCTGTCGGAAGGGCTGGCCGAAGCCATCCTGAGCGGCACCACCGACCAGCTCTCCGACATCATCGACTCCTATCGCCGGCAACCGCTGGCCGAATGTTATCGGACCTATCTCGAGGACCGTTACAGCCGCTACGAAAAAGCTCTGAAAGCCATACAAACCGGGATTACCGACCCGATCCACCGGGGCCTCATTCTCTGGGACCTCGGACTGTTCTTCGAAGTCCACGAAGTCCTCGAACATACATGGTATACGGCGGAAGGGGCGATGAAACGGACCCTGCAGGCCCTGATCCGCGCCGCCGGGGTGTACATCAAGCGGGAATACGGCTTTGATGATTCGGCAGTGCGCATCGCCGAAAAAGCGCTGCCGGTGCTTGAGGAAAATCGGGCACTGCTTGCCGGCTACTGCGATCCGGACCTTTTGATCAGAGCCCTTCAGAACCCCGAGGCTGGGGCCCCGACCCTGCTCAATCGCCAGTCTTCCGGGAGCCCGGCGCCTGCTGGCGATGACCGCCTTCGGCGTTGAGGGTCAGGCGGACCAGTTCCGGCCGGATATGGTCACCGCCGGATCGGTGCAGGGTTTTCTCGGTAAACTCGATGGCTCCGGCCTCGGTCACGGTGATCACCGCCGAAGACCGGGTGCCGTAGGCAGGGCTATCGATGAAAATAGAACTGAGCAGCCGCTCCCATTCCTGTCCCACCCCGGTATCCGGCAAGCGGTGATCGGGCGGGCGCTGGCTGTCGGCAAGCAGCTCGAACAGGGGCGTGGGGTCGACATGATCGGTGTCGACCATACCGGGCCGCAACAGTTCCTTGCCCCGCACAACCTTCGGCCAGGGGGTATCGAGCAGGTGATTGGAGAGGCCGTAGAAGCCCGGACTAAGCAGCTGGGGAATATTGATTTTACTGGAATACCAGTATAAATCCCGGGAATCGCCGAGGACCAGATTAAAGCCATTATAGCGCGCCGCCGTCGCTGTCAGGTCCTGCAGGTACTGGCCGGCAGTCATCACACCGGTCAGGTAGTCCAGCAGAATCCCGCCGCGGGAGGGGGCATCGGCCCGGGTGGCGGCGGGTTCCCGAAAATTGGTGATGGCGGCGAATCGCAGCCCGGCGGTGATGCCGAGCCAGGTCCCGCCTCCCTGGAGATCGCGGCCGGCAAGGAGCGTCTCATTCCGGTCGAGGAAGGCAAGATGAGCGGTCGGCCGAGCGAGAAACTCATCGCGGTTGGCGGCAACCACCAGCCGATATCCGGGCGTCGTCTTGTATGAAAAAAAGAGCAGGCACATGGATGCAGCCTCTTAATGCTTCCGCGGCCAGACTACC
>JBBRGP010000216.1:0-5126 GCA_038224105.1 Desulfobulbales bacterium
GATATGCAGCTGCCCGGCTGTCCGCCCAATCCCGAGCTCATTGCCGAGGTGATCATGTCGCTTTTGGAAGGCCGCGATCCGGTGCTGCCCGGGAAAAGTGTCTGTGACACCTGTCCGACCGAGCGCAAAGGCAAAGGAGACGTCAACACGGTCAAGCGCTTTCTCACCAACGCCCAGTTCAAGCCGGGGGCGCCGATCGATGAAATGCGCTGTCTGCTCGAACAGGGCTATCTGTGCATGGGCCCGGTAACCGCCGCCGGCTGCGCCAGGCGCGGCGCGCCGAGCTGCATCAGCGCCCGGGTGCCGTGCCGGGGCTGCTTCGGGCCGGTCCGCAAGGACGGCAATCAGTTGCTCGATATGATGAATGCTCTTGCCAGTAACGGCATCGATTACAAATCAGTCGTCGATCGTCGTTCCTTGCTGAGATTTTCAGGAGCCCACGGAAAACTTCGACCGGTCAAAAAACAGGTCGATAAGGAGGATTGAGATGGGAAAGGTTTTAAATATTGCCCCGGTTTCCCGGATCGAAGGGCACGCCAAGATTGCCATACATCTCGGCGACGACGGCAATGTGCAGGATGCCTTTCTGCACATCCAGTCGCTGCGCGGGTTTGAAAAATTTATTGAAGGACGGCCGGCCGAAGAGGTCCCGCGCATCGTCAACCGGATCTGCGGCATCTGCCCCTGGATGCACCATCTCGCCTCGAACAAGGCGGTCGATGGCGCCTTCGGAGTTACCCCTACGGAAACCGGTTATAAGCTGCGGGAAATGTGCCAGGTTATGGCCCATATCAACGATAAGATTCTGCACTTCTTCTTTCTCGCCGCCCCCGACTTCGTGCTCGGGCCGGATGCCGACTATTCGGTGCGCAACGTTATCGGCTTGGTCAAAGCGGCACCGGAACTGGCCACCCAGGTCGTCAAGATGCGCCAGCTCGGCCAGATGATGCTCGACAAGTTCGCCGGCAAGGCCATTCACCCGATTGCCGGGGTAGTCGGCGGTTTTGCCAAGCCGATGGTCGAGGAAGAACGTCGGGAACTGCTGACCGGCACCAGGACCCTGCTGGATTTTTCCTGCTTTGCCCTCGACTTCGCCATCAACAACGTCTTTGCCAAATATCTCGACGTGATCAGCGATCTTGGCGTGATCAAGACCGGCTTTCTCGGCACCGTCGACCGCGCCGACGGCTCCCTGCGGCTGTACGACGGCAAACAGCGGCTGATGCGACCCGACGGCAGCTATGTCGATTTTGAGGGGACCGAGTACACCACCTATCTCGGTGAGCATGTCGAGCCGTGGGGCTATTCGAAGATGCCCTATGCCAAGTCCTGGAACGAGGGCTTTGACATGACCCTGGCGGCGCCGAAGGGCATCTACCGGTCCAACACCCTTGCCCGGATCAACGTCTGTGACAAGATTTCCACCCCCAGGGCCCAGGCGGCCCTGGAGACGTTCAGATCCTCCTTCGGCCGTCCGGCCCAGCAGACCCTGTTGTACCATTATGCCCGACTGATCGAACTGGTCTACGCCTGTGAACGGACCATCGAACTGCTTCAGTGGGAAGGCATCACCGATCCGAAGGTGCGCGCCAAAGTCGAAGTCAAAGCCGGGCGCGGCGTGGGGATCGTCGAGGCGCCGCGGGGAACGCTGATCCATGATTACACCACCGATGACAACGGCTGCATCACCAAGGCCAATCTCATTGTCGGCACCACCCACAACATCGCGCCGATGAATATGAGCGTCAAACAGGCCGCGACCTCCCTGATCAAGAACGGGGTGTATAACGAAGGGTTGCTCAACCAGGTGGAGATGGCCGTCCGGGCCTACGACCCCTGAATGTCCTGCGCCACGCATCGCCTGGATGGCGGTATACCGGTATCAGTCAGTATCGTCGATTCTAAGGGAACTGAAATTGACAAAATAGTCGGGTAGATTGTCTCCTTAGTCTTTTTAGTCGATAATGTCGTTTAAACAGTGTACTTAATAGCGAATCTCCTCGTCAACAACGAGGCGGACATATGCAGGAGGCTACCATGCCAAACACCAGAAGAGCCCAGGTTCGGGCCGAGAATCCCAGCGGAGCCTGTGGAAAACTCGATCATATGACAGTCGATGAATTGAAGGCCCGTGCCGTGGGTGATGAGTTTGACGGCACCTGCCCGGCCTGCGGGAAATTTCATCTGACCCGGGCCGAGATCGAGATACTTGAACGTGAGAAAGTGACCGATAGCGTCGGTTACAAGGCCATGAAGGACGAGGCGATTGCCTCGGAGTAGTGTGTTGTTTTAGTTTTGTATCAAATTTCGACTGAGGGCAGACGAGCGCCCGGTGTTTGTGGTATGAAAAGGTGGAGCGCATGGTAGCTGTCAAGGTAGTGAAGGATTTGGATCGACAGAAAACACTGCTTCTGGAATTGCATCGACTGGTCGATCGGCCGATGCGTGTGATGGTGGTCTGCGGCACGCAAAACCGGGCGATCGTCAAATACGGCATTCGTCAGAAGCTTCCGGAAATGCTTGAGCTTGTCGCCGGACCGGGCTGCAGCGTATGTGTCATGCCGGCCGGCCACATTGACGCCTTTGTCAAGGTGGCTATGCAACCGAAAGTCATCACCGCCGCCTGCGAGGACCTTATCAGCGTTCCCGGCAGCAAGGAATCGCTGGCGACGATCTGGAAAAAGGGGGCGAGGATCGAGATCATCTCCTCCCCCATGGATGCCCTTGACATCGCCCGCCGGGAACCCGATTACACCGTGGTTTATCCGGCTGTCGGCTTTGAGGCCACCGCCCCGAGCGTCGCCGAGACCATCCTCGAGGCGGCGCGACTCGGCATCGAAAATTTTTGCGTCATCCCCTCGATCCGGCTGTTGCCGCCGACCATCGATCTGCTGATGCTCGACCCCGATCTGAATATCCGGGGCCTGCTCTGTTCCGACCATATCAATACCATCTCCGACACCGAGGCCTATACCCAGCTCGCCAAAAAGCATCATCTTTCCTGCTATATTGCTGGGTTCGAAGTGGTCGATATCCTCGAGGGCATTGTCTGTCTGGTCAAGCAGATCAGAAACGGCGAATCGCTCTTCGACGACACCTCCGCCTTCACCTATTCCTCGGCGGATAACCGCAAGGCGAGAAAGATGGTCGCCGATGTCTTCTTCGCCGTCGATACCGATTGGCGCGGCCTGGGGACCATTGAACGGAGCGGTTTTGTCATCCGCGACGAACTCTCGCTGTATGATGCCACCAAAAGATTCAATGTCCGTTTCGAGGAAGGCCAGGAATCCTGCATGTGCCAGTGCAACGCCATCATCACCGGCCGCGGTCTCCCCCCCGATTGCCCGGCCTTCGGAATGGCCTGTACCCCGCAGAATCCGATCGGCCCGTGTATGATCTCCGATGAAGGGATCTGCAACTCCTATTTCAAATACAGCTCGCAGACCGGGTGTACAGCCAGCTGGCCTGAAAGAAAAGTTGTTATGCATGGAGTTCCAGACCACCAGGGAGTCCGGCAAGGACCTGGTCCTGGCCCGGGTCGAACTGGAATAATCCCCCGGCCGGGACCGTTGCGGTAATCCCCGAACCTTTTTTCACCCCCTCCTCTTTGTGCCGGTATTCTGTTTTTTCCTCGTGCTGTTCCCTTTGCGCCGCCATTGTTAATCATCGTCCGATCAACCGTGGCTATTGATCTTGCGATGTCGATTGAAATTACCAATTGGACAGGAGCATAAAATTTGGGCAAGGTAATGGCGCTCTAAGGAGTTGCGTCCATATTCCATATCTTCACGACGGACAGGGTGATGAAGAGAGAGATGAAAGACCGGGCACTGTGCTGGGGCGATCGCCTGGCAAGGTGGAGCATCGCCTTTATTTTTCTTGCCGCCGCTATTCCCAAGCTCTTTGATATCCCGGAATTTGCCGCGGTAATCAAGGCCTACGCCATCCTGCCTGAGGCGCTGCTCCTGCCGACGGCCATTGTCCTGCCGGTTGTCGAGGTCCTGCTCGCCGTGGGTTTATTCGCCAACGCGTGGAAAAGCAAGGTCGGCAGCGTCGTTTTGCTGCTGCTCTTCCTTGCTTTTTTGGCCCATGCCATCTGGCTGGGGCTCGATATCGACTGCGGCTGCTTTGGCCCGGAGGATCCGGAATATACCGCTTTTAATGGATTACGCGGGGCGCTCCTCCGGGATCTTTTGATGTTTTTGCCTCTTGGCTATTCATTCTGGTACGATCGGTACCATCATTTCAATTTTCAATTTCAGGGAGAAGAACGACGATGAATAAAATCTTACTGGCACTACTTTTGACGATGTTCGCCGCTTCCAGCGCTTTGGCCTTCGGCAGCGACAAATTCAAGGATGAACTGGAAAAGGAGGCAGATGCAATCAAGCTGACCCGGCAGGTGATGAAGGGAGGTTACGATCTCATCACCACCGAGGAACTGCAAAAAGTTCTAACTGCCGGTGAGGATGTGGTGCTGATCGACACCATGCCTTACGAAGACAGTTACAAGAAGGGGCACATTCCGAAGGCCAAGCAGTTCCTCTTCCCCATCGCCGATATGAACGAGTGGGACACGAAGGAGACCGACGGCAATAGCCAGCAAGATTTCCTGAAGCTCCTCGGCCCGGATAAAGACAAGAAGATCATCTTCTACTGCGGTTTCGTCAAATGCACGAGAAGCCACAACGGTGCGGTCTGGGCCAAAAAGCTCGGCTATGCCAACGTCTCTCGCTATCCCGGCGGGATCTTTGCCTGGCGAGGGGCGGAGTATCAGGTTGAGACTGGGGAATAGCAGAGCTGATTATTGCTTGCCGCATCGCCGCAGGTTGGAAGAGGGCGCGACAATCCTTACGATTGCGCGCCCTTTTTGTATTTCTGTCACCAGCCCATCCCGCCAAGGACAATGAATGATTACTGTTCAAAGCGAATAATACTCATGTGAAATTCTCATTCGTTGTAAATCTTCGTTATATCCTGAAAGGGGTATCGTAAAGAACCCCGTTTATCGGGCTTTGGGAGGAAATTTTGGTGCAAAAAAAGAGACAGCAAGAGACACCCTACGAGGGTTTTGAGCAGGGACCAATCCGGCCGCCGAGCGAGGCCGGGAGTCTGCTCATCCGCAT
>JBBRGP010000217.1:0-5108 GCA_038224105.1 Desulfobulbales bacterium
GCCTATGTCACCGCCTGGCTTACCGTCGCCGGTGGCAACTCGGTTCTGCCACCGTGGGTGCGCCACCAGTTTCCCGAGGTTCCGGTCCTTTTGCAGCAACTGCGGGAGAACCACTGCCATAACCCGAACTGCCGATACTGCGCGGATCACCACGACCCGCGGCTCTTTCTCCGCAACTTTTACGGCTTTACTGGTTTTCATCCGCTGCCGGCCACGGCCGACGGCCATAGCCTGCAGGAGGAAATTGCCGGGGCGGCGGCCAACAATCGCTCACTTTTTGCCACCCTGCCGACCGGTGGCGGCAAATCGCTGTGCTACCTGCTGCCCGCCATCATGCGCTATCAGCGCCGGAATATGCTGACGATCGTCATCTCGCCGCTCCAGGCCCTGATGAAAGATCAGGTCGATAACTTTGCCAAACTTACCGGGACCAAACTGGCCACCGCTCTGTACGGCATGCTGACCATGCCGGAACGGGGGGAGGTCCTGGAGAATGTCCGGCTCGGCGATATCGGCATCCTCTTCGTTTCGCCGGAACAGCTGCGCAATCAGTCATTTATCCAATCGATCAAGCAGCGGGAAATCGGCGCCTGGGTCTTCGATGAGGCGCATTGTCTCTCCAAATGGGGCCACGATTTTCGTCCCGATTACCTGTATGCCATCCGCTTTATAAGGGAATTCGCGGAAAAAGAAAAAACCACGATCGCGCCGGTGCAATGCTTTACGGCGACGGCCAAAAGAGATGTTAAAGCCGAGATCCTCGATATCATCAGCAGCGAACTGGGGCTGCGGGTCACTGAATTTGCCGGCGGCCATGAGCGTACCAACCTGCATTACGAGGTATGGCCGGTTGAAAGGTACGAAAAGAATCAGACCATCCTCGAATTGCTGCGGGCCCGCTATGAGCCGGGAGGGAGCGTCGTCATCTATTGCGCGACCAGAAAAAAGACGGAAAACCTCGCCGAACTCCTGCAAAATAACGGCTACCCGGCGGAGGCCTTCCACGCCGGTCTCGACCCCTCTCTCAAAAGACGCATCCAGGACAACTTCATCGAAGGGGTCAGTCCGATCATCTGTGCCACCAACGCCTTCGGCATGGGGATCGACAAGGACAACGTCCGGATAGTCATTCACGCCGATATTCCCGGCTCGCTGGAAAACTACCTCCAGGAGGCCGGTCGCGCCGGCCGGGATAGTAACGAAGCGGAATGCATCCTGATTTTTGACGAACAGGATATCGAGGGGCAATTCCGCCTGAGCAGCAATTCCCGGTTGACCCAGCGCGAGATCGGCCAATTCCTGCGCGGCCTGCGTTATGCCGCGCGAGGTGAAAACAGCGTGGTCCTGACGGTCGGCGATCTCCTCCGCCTGGAGGTGGTGGACCTCGATCCCGACGAACACCCAGACGCCGAAACCAGGGTGCGCACCGCGGTGGCCTGGCTGGAGCGGGCCGGGTATTTGCAGCGCAATGAAAATCAGACCAGGGTATTTCAAGGAAAACCGGCGGTGCGCAGCCTGGAGGAAGCCCAGGCGAAAATCGCCGAACTCAATCTGTCGGAAAGACAACAAGGGCGCTGGCTGGCGATTCTTGCAGCGATGATGGAGCGCCGCCCGAACCAGTCCTTCAGCGCCGATGAACTGGCAGGGCTGTCGGCTTTCGCCACCACCGCCGACGATTCGCCGACCGAGTCGGAAACCCAGCGGGTCATCCGCACCCTGCACGACATGGCGGAGCAGGGACTGCTGACCAAGGAAACCCTCCTCACCGCCTATCTTCGTTACAAGGTGAAAAACAGCGCGGAAAACAATCTCCACCAGATTTTTCAGCTGGAGCGCGATTTTATCAAGGTACTCCAGGAAACAGCACCGGATGTGACGGTTGACGAGACGGCGGATCTCGATCTTCGCCAGGTCAATCAGATCCTGCTCGACCGCGGCCGTGACTACAGCAGTCCGCATACCCTCAAAATTATCCTCTATGGCTTGAGCCGGGACGGCAAAGGACTTGCCGGAAATAAAGGAAGTCTGGCCTTCAAGGCGAAAGGCGGCAACAGATTTTCCTTTCGCCTGAACCGAGATTGGCAGTCCCTGCGGAAAACCGTCGACATCCGCCAGCAGGCTTCCCAGGTCGCGCTGCAGACCCTGCTGGCAAGAATCGCTCCCGGGGAAAAAGCCAATGCCAGTCTTCTGGTGGAATTCAGTCTCGAACAGATCGTTGCCGGCCTGAAGCAGGATCTCCTCCTGCTTCCCCTGTTGAAAGACCCGCTGGCGGCCGCGGAACGGGCACTTACCGCCATGCATGACCATGGTGTTATCGAACTGCAGCAGGGTCTGGCGGTCTTTCGTCAGGCAATGACCATCGAGCTCAATCCGGCGGCCAAGGGCCGGCGTTACTCTCAGGCCGATTTTTCACCGCTCAAAACCCATTACACCGAACGTAACTTTCAGATCCATGTCATGAATGAGTATGCGCGCCAGGCCATCAAGAAACTAAGTGGTGCCTGGCAGCTTGTCGCCTCCTATTTTAATGACGAAAAGGAGATTTTTGTACAGCGTTTTTTCCCGGGCAAGGAAAAATTCCTGGAGAGGGCGACAAGCGAGCAGTCGTATCTCCGGATCGTCGATGATCTCAAGAACCCTGGCCAGGAAGCAATCGTCGCAGCCGACACCGAGAAAAACATGCTGATCCTTGCCGGCCCCGGGGCTGGCAAGACCCGCGTCGTCGCCCATCGGGTGGCCTTTCTGGTCAGGGTCAAAAGGGTGAGTCCCAAGGCGGTACTCGTTCTCTGTTACAATCGCAGTGCGGTCATGAGTCTTCGCACCCGCCTGCGGGACCTGGTCGGCGACGACAGCCGCGGGGTGACGACCCTTACTTTTCATGGTTTGGCGCTGCGGCTGGTCGGCAGATCGCTGGTCACCGGCAGGCGCCAGAGCGAGACTAAACCTATAGATTTTTCCGCGATTATTGAGGACGCTATCCGCCTGCTCAAAGGGGAGACCAGAGTTCTCGGCCTGGGAGAAGTCCCGCCCCACTATGCCCTGATCGGCAAATTCAGCCATATCCTGGTCGATGAGTACCAGGACATCGACAATGAGCAGTATCAGCTGGTCGCCCTGCTCGCCGGTAAGACCCTTGCCGAAAAAGAGCAGAAGATGACCATCCTTGCGGTCGGCGACGATGACCAGAACATATACCAGTTCAGGGGAGCCAATGTCGGTTTTATCAGAAAATTCCACGCCGATTATGGGGCGGAAAACCATTACCTCATCGACAACTACCGGTCCACCGCCCATATTATCGTCGCCTCAAACGCCCTTATCGGCCAAAATTCCGACCGGATGAAGACCGGCTATCCAATCAGGGTGAATCGGGCACGAAGTTTACTGCCCGCCGGCGGCAACTGGCAGACCAGGGATCCTCTTGGCCGGGGCAAGGTCCAGAAAATCGAAGTCGACAGCGAGGAGACCCAGGCCCAGGCCCTGCTCCAGGAAATAGGCCGGCTGCGGATGCTGGCAAGCGACCTGGAACTCCGCAGGTGCGCGATACTGGCCCGGGAGTGGAAGGATCTCGATCTGGCGCGGGCGGTCTTTGCCGAGGCGGGGCTGCCGGTCAGTCTGAACTGGGGGCGCACCAGGGCCTTTCCTCACCTCCAGAAAATTCGTGAAAACTGCGAACTGCTGGCCGCCCTCAAACAAGCGCGGCCAGGCCTGAAAACCGCCAGTTCCCTGCTCACATTGCTGCCCACCGCACCGGCACAAGACAATATCTGGCAGAAAAATCTCCGCCGTTTGGTCGAGGAGTGGCGGGAGGAAACCGGCGACGCCTTATACCCGGTCCCCGAGATTGAGGAATATTTTTACGAGGCGCTGGCCGATCAGAACCGTTTGCGCAATATCGCCAACGGCCTCTTCCTGTCCACCGTCCATGCGGTGAAAGGGCTTGAATTCGATCATGTTTTCATCCTCGGCAACAGCTGGCAGGCGACTCAAAAAGGCGGGGAGCTGGAGGAGGAGCGGCGGCTGTTCTACGTCGGCATGTCCCGGGCCCGGGAAACCCTGCACCTCTTTGCCATCAACGGCATCGCCAATCCCCACGTGGAGGCCCTGACCGGCGACTTCATGATAACCAGGAAAATTCCGCTATCGGCTGACAAGAGCGTGGCAAGGAAAACCTATTCTCTGCTGGGGATGGAGGATCTTTTTATCGATTTTGCCGGGGTGCGAAGAGAGGATCATCCGGCGAGAATCGCCCTGCGGAGGATGAAGACCGATGACCCGGTCAGCGTGGAAAAAAGAAATGACCATCTCGAGATTGTCAATCATGAGGGAATCTCGATTGGCCGTCTTGCCAAAGCCGCCCAAAGCATGTGGGCGGCACGCCTTTCGACGATCCGGGAGGCCCGGGTGCTGGCGATAGTCCGCCGGGACAGGGAGGACATCACCGATCAGGAGTTGAAAAAGAGGTGCCGCGGCGAGCACTGGGAAATCCCCGTGGTCGAACTGGTCTGCACCTGAGGACTATTCGGACTTGACCAGTCGAGGTGTCCAGAAAATCATACCCTTATCCTCAGCCTCCTCGAGAAACCGCTCGCCGCTCCACTCCTTTGTCTGGTCAAGGTAGCCGTTCCTCATCACCTTGATCCTGATGGTAGCATCGCTGTCAAAATCGTCATCATCAAACAGCGTCGCGCCTTTATAAGGTGTTACGCCGAGATAGATCCACGGCGATGCTTTCTCGGCTTCGGCCTGGGTGACCATATAGACGACATGCGAACCCTCAGGTTCCGTATAGATGCTCAGTTTTACCGACTCCTTTGAGGCGCAGGCGGACAGGAAAACCCCAAGAGACAGGGAGACGGCGACATTGGCCCAGGTGCTCTTTCTCAATATTTTCATAACCATCTAATATTTTCTAAAATTTATTCTTTAGTCAGTTCGGTATGGACCTCGGTGGCATTGTCCATGGCCTCCTCTTTTGAGCTGTATCGCTTATTGACCCACAACGAGGTGATGGCCGAGTGGTAGCCGTTTTTTCGCAGCTGAATCGTCACCTGCTCCGGTAAACCCTCTTCGTCCCGCCAGAAGACATTGGCCGGCGTCTGGCCGAG
>JBBRGP010000218.1:0-5103 GCA_038224105.1 Desulfobulbales bacterium
CCGGCCGGTAGGGACGATCATGAACATGTACCAGGCACTTGCCCCAAGGGATTTGACCAGGCGGTAGATCTCGGGGATCTCCTGGCGGTTGCGGAGGGTAAACGAGGAATTGACCAGAAAAGGTATGCCGTATTTGTTGAACAGCCTGATGGCGTTCATGGTGCCGGCAAAGGCGCCCTGCTGATTGCGGAAATTGTCATGGGTTTCGGCTTTGGCGCCGTCGAGACTGAGCGACACCATCTTGATCTCGGCCGCCTTGATCCGGGCGCAGATGTCATCGCTTACCAGTGTGCCGTTGGTGGCCAGGCACATCCGGAAACCTTTGGCGGTGCCGTATCCGGCGATGTCAAAGACATCGTCGCGAAGCAACGGCTCTCCACCGGAAAGCACCAGGACCGGACTGGCGTAGGAGGCGATGTCGTCGATGATCGTCTTCGCCTGGGTCAAGGAAAAATCGGGGTGGCCACCACTTTCCAATTCCGATGACGAGCGACAGTGCACACACTTGAGATTGCAGCGGCGGGTGATTTCCCAGGCTATCCATTTAGGTTGGAATTCCATGAAATTACTCCTGGTAATGGGTGGGTGAGTCGAGCGAGGAAGTGCCGCGGCGATGGAGGTCTTCCTTCGGCCATCCGATTGAGAAAAAAAGCACAATCCGTAAGCGTTGTAAACAGTAAGTATTTTCATCGGAAAAATAAAGCATACGTCGGTCGGAAGAGCCACGCCGAGCTTGAGCGGGGAGGCATGTTGACAGCCAAGGAATCCCGGATCGCCAGGAAGTAATCGCCCAAGTGTCGATTTCCTGTCTGTTGATCTTTATAATTTGCACTAAATGGCTTATAGTAGGATGCTGTTTTGGGTCCTGCCGGTTATTGTCCGGTTGGTTGTGCAAAGTGTATAAAATGATAAGCGGAAGCGAGTGCCGCATAGATAAAGTTGAAGGGGAACAATGTTGATTTCACCGGTTACCATCGGCAGTCCGGAAGGCGAAAAGGTTGTCGACGCCCTGCTTGACCGTTTCCAGGCGGCGGACAATTCCTGTCGCGAGGTTGTCAGGGATATCCTCCAGGCAGTCAGGGAGATGAAGGACGAAGCGGTGGTGGCCTATGGCCGCCAGTACGATGCGCCGGAGCTCACCGCCGCGCAGCTGCAGGTGAGTACCGAGGAGTTGCGGGCTGCCTACCGGCAGGTCGATGACCTTTTTCTCAAGACGCTTGCCAAGGCCATTGAGCGCATCCAGTCTTTCCATGTGCGGGAGATGGAAGACTCCTGGCTGCAGACCCGCGACGACGGGACCATCGTCGGCCGACTGGTTCGCCCCGTCGATTCCGCCGGCCTCTATGTGCCGGGCGGCAAAGGGGGATCGACGCCGCTCGTCTCCTCGGTGCTGATGAACGGGATACCGGCCGGCATTGCCGGCGTCAACCAGCGGGTTATGGTCACTCCCCCCGGCAAGGATGGTTCGATCGACCCCCACCTGCTGGTGGCCGCCCAGGAGATCGGCCTCGCCGAAATATACAAGGCCGGCTCGGCATGGGCGATCGGTGCCCTGGCCTTCGGCACGGAAACGATTCCCCGAGTCGATGTCATCGTCGGTCCCGGCAACCAGTACGTCGCCGAGGCCAAAAGACAGGTGGCGGGCCTGGTGCGCATCGATATGATCGCCGGTCCGTCCGAAGTGCTGATCGTCGCCGATGAAAGCGCGGTGGCCGCCAACGTCGCCGCGGACATGCTGGCCCAGGCCGAACACGATCCCCTGGCCCTGGCGATCCTCGTCACCACCCATGAACCTTTGGTGCAGGCGGTGCTGGCAGAGCTTGAACGTCAGTTATTCGGGCTATCCCGCCACCAGATTGCCCGAACGGCGCTTGCCGATCGCGGGGTGATCCTCCTCGCCGCCGACCTCGAAGAGGCGATCGAGGTGGCCAACCGCATCGCCATCGAGCACCTTGAGCTGATGCTTGCCGATCCCTGGGCGCAGGTCCCCCATATCCGCCACGCCGGCGCGATTTTCCTGGGCAGCCATACCCCGGAGGCGGTCGGAGATTATCTTGCCGGGCCGAACCATGTTCTGCCGACTATGGGCACGGCGAGGTTCGCCTCGGCCCTGGGGGTCGAAACCTTTCTCAAAAAGAGCTCCCTCATCAGTTACTCGGCGCAGGCCCTGGCCGCCGACGCGGAACACATCATCCGTTTGGCCAATCTCGAGGGGCTGACCGCCCATGCCGGTTCGGTTGCTGTCCGGCTTGGCAAATGACCGGCGATTGCCGGGAGTTCCTGCATGCTGGCCTGACCAGTTTCGGGATGAGTCTGCCGGCCGAGACCGGCGAGCGATTGGCCCGATATTTCGAGGAATTAAAGAAATGGAACCGGCGGATCAACCTGATCGCCAAAGGGACCGCCGACCAGCAGATCATCGAAAACCATTTCCTCGATTCCCTGACCCTTTTACCGCTGTTGACCGGGGCGGCCCCGCATCTCCTCGACATCGGCAGCGGCGCCGGCTTTCCCGGCCTGGTCTGCAAGGCGGCCCGGCCGGAGCTGACCGTAACCCTCGTCGAACCACGGGCCAAGCGGGTCAGTTTTCTTAGCCATGTTGTCAGGACGCTTGGCCTGAACGGGGTGACCATTCTCGCCTGCCGGGTTGAGGATGAGGCGCAGCTGCCGTCGGCGAAGGCCTTTACCCATATAACCAGCAGAGCGGTATCGGAGATCGGTTCTTTTCTGCGGATGGTCGAGAGGTTTGCCCCTGCCGGCCCTCTGGTGATCTGTATGAAAGGCCCGAAATGGCAGGAGGAGTTGACCGCCGCCGCGGCGATACTCGCTAGCTCCCCCTACCGGCTGACCGAGGTTGTCGAGCATGTCTTGCCGGATTCCGGGGCACGGCGGAGTCTTCTGCTTTTTTCCGGCCAGTGAATTCTGGTCTGGCAACGAGAAAAACCATGCCAGGCGGTGGTCGGCGAGTGACAGGTGAAAAGATGGTACCTCTAAGAGCTCGTCTCTTGGAGCAAGTCTGAACGGAGCACCCCCTTACGGGGTGTAGGAATCTAACGAAATTATCAGGTGAGAGGATGAAAAAAATTGCAGTTCTGGCCGGTGACGGTATCGGCCCCGAAGTGATGAGAGAGGCTCTTAAGGTCCTCGATTGCGCTCAGCAAAAATTCGGTTTTGAACTTTCTTACGAATTCGCCGATGTCGGCGGAATCGCCATCGATAATCATGGCCAGGCCTTGCCGCCGGCGACTCTGTCGCTCTGTGAACGGAGTGACGCCATCCTCTTCGGATCGGTCGGCGGCCCGAAGTGGGAGAAGCTGCCCCCCGAGCGGCAGCCCGAACGGGCGGCACTCCTGCCGCTGCGCAAGCATTTCGATCTGTTTTGCAATTTTCGCCCGGCCAAGGTCTTCAAGTCGCTGATCGCGGCCTGCCCCCTGCGCCCGGATATCGTTGGCGACGGCTTTGACATCCTCTGCGTCCGCGAACTGACCTCCGACATCTACTTCGGCACGCCGAAGGGGCGGGAAGGCGAAGGGGAGGCGGAGCGGGCCTTTGACACCATGGCCTACACCCGCGCGGAAATCGCCCGCATCTCCCGGATGGCTTTTGCTGCCGCGCGGCAGCGGCGCCGCATGGTGACTTCGGTGGATAAGGCCAACGTTCTGACCACCATGGTGCTGTGGCGCCAGGTGGTGATGGAGATTGCCCGGGAGTTCCCCGATGTCGAGCTGAAACATATCTATGTCGATAACGCCACCATGCAGCTGGTGCGCGATCCCCATCAGTTCGATGTGTTGCTGTGCGGCAACATGTTCGGCGATATCATCTCCGACGAAGCCGCCATGCTGACCGGGTCCATGGGTCTGCTCGCCTCCGCCTCCCTCAACAGCCGGCAGTTTGGGCTCTATGAACCGGCCGGCGGCTCCGCCCCGGATATCGCCGGCCAGGGCATCGCCAACCCCATCGCCGAAATTTTGTCGGCGGCGATGATGCTCCGCTACAGTTTCGGCTACGATGAAGCGGCGGCGGCCATCGACCGGGCGGTCGAGGCGACCCTGGAAAAGGGGCTTCGCACCGCCGATCTCACCACCGCCAAAGCGACCGCGGTCGGTACCGCGGCCATGGGCGATGTCATCGCCCGGGTATTACAAAGTTAGCCCGGGGCAGGGAGAACAGCTATGACCGACAAGGAAAATGTCATTCTGGTGGCCAACCAGGCCTCCACCGAACTTGGCCAGAAGTTGGCCGAGCGACTGTGGATGCCGTTCACCGAAATGGTCCGCAAACGGTTTGCCGACGGGGAGAGCTACCATGCCTTTCCGCGGTCGATCTCCGGCAAGGATCTGGTAATCCTCGGCGTCACCCACGATGACAGCTCCCACCAGGAACTGCTCGACCTCATATCCGGCGGGATCTATTGGAACGCCGCTTCGATCAGCGTCATCATTCCCTTTCTCGGCTATTCGACGATGGAAAGAGCCAAGCCGCAATCTTATGAAATCCCCAAGGGGATCACGAGAACCAGGCAGATCTTCAAGGCCAGACCCAATTATGTCGCCTTTATCGATTTGCATTCCGAGGCGGTTCTTCACGCCCATGGCGGTGAAGTTCGCACCGAGCATATCTGGACCGACGACCTGGTCGTCGATACAATACGAAAGAGCGGCCTGACCGACTATGTTCTCGTTTCCCCCGATTATGGGTTTTCTAAGCGGATCGCCAGGCTGGCCAGCATGTTGAATTGTCCCCATACCGCCGCCGACAAGGACCGCTACGATACCGATAAGACCATCATTGGTCAGGTCTCGAGCGTGGTCAAGGGCAAAACGGCGATCATCTGCGACGATATGATCCGTACCGGCGGCTCCATCCTCCAGACTGCCGGCAGATGTCTGGAGGCGGGGGCGAAAGAGGTCGTTGCCCACGCCACCCATCTGGTCATGGCCGGGGATTCGCTGGAAAAATTCCGCCGCGGACCGATTTCCAGGGTCATCGGTTCCGACACCTATCCGGGACGGAAAAGTGATGATCTGCTCGATGTCTATTCGGTGGCGCCGCTGCTCGCCGAGGTTATCGAACATCATCTCCAGATCTGAGGAGATGGGG
>JBBRGP010000219.1:0-5095 GCA_038224105.1 Desulfobulbales bacterium
GAGCGAGGAGCTTCTCGAGAAAGAGACCATCGTCCTTACCGATATCGAGCGGATTATCGAGGAACTGCGGCCGGGTAAATACAGCGAGCAGATCGCCAAGACCAGAAAGGCCCGCAAGCATGCCAGCAGCAAAAGGCCGACGACCACGGCGCCGCCGGCCGAGGCGGCGACTCCGCCGACTCCTCCCGAAGAAGCGACGCCGGGGACGGACGACGCTACGGTGCCGCCGGCTGATGGTCCGAAGGAAAATACCCAGCAACCCTGATGGCGGTGAACGGCGTCAGGATAATGGGCATCCTCAACGTCACGCCCGATTCGTTCTCCGACGGCGGCTGCTTCGCCTCCTTTGAGGCAGCTGTTGCCCAGGCAGACCGCCTGGTTGCCGACGGCGCCGACATTCTCGATGTCGGCGGCGAATCCACTCGTCCCTTTGCCGCCGAGGTTTCCACCGAGGAGGAGCTGGGGCGGGTAATCCCGGTAATCGAAGCGGTTCGGAGAAGGCACCGCATCCCCATTTCCATCGATACCACCAAGGCGAAAGTCGCCCTGGCCGCACTCAGGGCCGGCGCCGATATCATCAACGATATCTCGGCCCTCCGCAAAGACCCGGCAATGCTGACGGTTGTTCGTGACACCACGGCGCCGGTGATTATCATGCACATGCAGGGCACCCCGGCCGACATGCAGGTCAAACCCGTCTATACCGATGTCGTCCGGGAGGTATCCGCCTTTTTTGAGGAACGTCTCGACTGGTTGGCGGCAAACGGGGTCGCGCGCCACCGGCTGATTCTTGATCCCGGTATCGGCTTCGGCAAAACCCTGCACCATAACCTCTCTCTTCTGAAGCACTTGGACGATCTGGCCGCGCTCGGTTTACCGGTGCTTCTCGGCCACAGCCGGAAACGGTTTCTCGGCGAAATAGCGGCAATTCCGGGGGAAGCCGATAGGGATCTGGCAACCGCCGCCGCTACGGCGCTGTGCGCTGCCAAAAAGATCGCCATGATCAGGGTCCACAATGTCGCCGCTACCCGGCAGGCCCTGCTGGTCGCCGAGGCTATCGCCAACGCCCTCTGAGCCTCGATCGTCGCCATGGTCGAGCGAGGCGCCGCGCCAGCGATTGTTCACTTCCCTGTCCGGACCACCTGATACTCGTCGAAGCTGAGAAAGCGAAAGACATAGGGGAGTCCCGGAGAGCCCTTGCATTCCTCGACCCTCCCGGCTACTATCCGGCAACGTAAACCGCCGGCAACCTCTGTTCTCAACCCGTGAAAATACACAATGACAGCGCCACCCCCATATGCGCACCAGATCGCCGCCCAGCTCAATCTCCGGGAACAGCAGGTCGTCCACACCCTGACCTTGCTGCTGGAGGGCGGGACGGTGCCCTTTATCGCCAGATACCGTAAGGAACAGACCGGCTCCCTCGACGAGGTGGCGGTCACTGCCATCCGCGAGCAGCACCGAAAACTTGTGGAGATCGACAAACGGCGCGAAACGATCCTCGAGACCCTGAGCCGAAACGAACTCCTTGACGAACCGCTCCGCCGCCAGCTCCACGCGGCCCATAGCCAGACCGAACTCGAGGACATCTATCTGCCGTTTCGGCCGAAGCGCAAGACCCGGGCTCTCGCAGCCCGGGAAAGAGGGTTGGAACCCCTGGCGGCCATGCTCCTTAAGGGAGACCGGGGACCTGGGGCAGGCGGTTTTGTCGATGCGGACAAGGGGGTTCCGAGCGAACAGGAGGCCCTGGCCGGGGCCCGGGATATCATCGCCGAGGATATCAGCGAAGACCTGCCGACCCGGGCCGAACTTCGCCGGCTTTTCCACGAGCAGGCGACCATTGAATCGAAGGTGGTGAAAAAGAATCTGGCCCTGGGCGAAAAATTCAGAGATTATTTTGATTGGCAGGAGCCTGCCACCAAGGCTCCGGGCCACCGGCTGCTCGCCATGTTTCGCGGGGGGCATGAAAAAATCCTCACCCTGACCATCCGACCGCCGGAGGAAAGCGCGCTGCGTACCCTGAAAGTACGGCATCTCCGGTCCGGCCCGTGGCAGAACGAGGTCAGCGAGGCGGTAATCGACAGCTACCGGCGGCTCCTCGCCCCCTCTCTTGAAAATGAGCTGACGGCTGAGCTGAAAATCCGCGCCGACGGTGAGGCCATCCGGGTCTTTGCCGACAACCTGCGCCACCTCCTGCTTGCCCCACCGCTTGGACAGCGCAGGGTGCTCGCCCTCGATCCGGGATACCGCACGGGGGCCAAAGTGGTCTGCCTCGATGGCCAGGGCAAACTCCTCGATACCGCGACCGTCTTCCCGACCCATGGCGGCAGCAAGCTGCGGGAGGCCGGCGACATCGTCACCAAGCTTGTACACCGGTACCGGACCGAGGCCATTGCCATCGGCAGCGGAACCGCCGGCCGGGAGACCGAGGAATTTATCCGAACGCTGGACATCGACCCCCGGATCATCGTCACCCTGGTCAATGAAGACGGGGCCTCGATCTATTCCGCATCGGAAATTGCCCGGACCGAATTCCCGGGCCATGACATCACGGTGCGCGGGGCGATCTCCATCGGCAGACGCCTGCAGGACCCTCTGGCGGAACTGGTGAAGATCGACGCGAAATCGATCGGTGTCGGGCAATACCAGCACGATGTCAACCAGGCCGAGCTGAAGAAGGGGCTCCAGGAGGTGGTGGAGAGCTGTGTCAACAGCGTCGGGGTGGAACTGAACACCGCCAGCAAGGAGCTGTTGACCTTCGTGTCCGGCCTTGGCCCAACCCTTGCCGCTCATATCATCGATTATCGCAACAGCAACGGCCCCTTCGCCGACCGTCGCGAGTTGCTGAAGGTCCCCCACCTCGGTCCCAAGGCCTTTGAACAATGCGCCGGCTTCCTCCGCATCCATGGCGGCACCAATCCCCTTGATGCCAGTGCGGTCCACCCGGAACGCTACCCGCTGGTGGAAAAAATGGCGGCAGGCGCCGGCGTGGCGGTGGCCACCCTGCACGAGTCGGAAGCGGCGCGGCAGGCTATCGACCTGCACCGCTATATCGATGACTCGGTCGGCCTGCCGACATTGGTCGACATCATCGCCGAACTGGCCAGACCCGGGCGCGATCCGCGGCAGGCCTTCGAACAGTTCCGTTTCGCCGAAGGGCTTCACACCCTCGACGATCTGCAGGAGGGCATGCACCTGCCGGCGATAATAACCAATGTCACCAAGTTCGGCGCTTTTGCCGATATCGGCATCAAGCACAATGGCCTGATCCATGTCAGCCAGCTCGCCGATCGGTTTGTCAAGGATCCCGGCGAGGTCGTCAAAGTCGGCCAGAAAGTCGAGGTCCGGGTCATCGAAATCGACCGGCAAAGAAACCGCATAGCCTTGTCGATGCGCAGGAACTGAGCGGGCAAAGCGCCGGCCAGTCGCCTTTTACCCGGCCGGAATCGCCGCGTGGACGCAGGCCCGGCGAAGCTACCCGGTCAAGGATCGCCTTTTCGCCCGAACCCGGCGCAGGATATTTTCCCCCATATACAGAGCGAGGGCCAGCCAGATCAGGAGAAAGCCGACCATCCTCTCGCGGCTGAAATCCTCGCCGTACACATACACTCCGAGGATGAGGTTGATCGACGGCGCCAGATACTGGAGGAGGCCGAGGGAGGAGAGCGGAATCCGATGGGCGGCGTAGCCAAACAGCAGCAGGGGCACGGTGGTGATGATGCCGGCACCGGCGAGCAGCCAGGAACCGGCCGGACCGATATGCCCGAAAGAGCCGACCTGCAGGTATTCGAGTCCCGCCAGGAAGAAGACGGAAGGGACGAAGAAAACCGCGGTTTCCAGACACAGGCCGTCGAGGGCGCCAAGCCGGCTCTTTTTATGAAGCAGGCCATAAATGGCGAAAGTCACCGCCAGCACCAGGGCGATCCAGGGAAATTGCCCGTAGTAGACGGTCAGATAGAGAACCCCGAGGACGGCCAGGCATATGGCCAGCCCCTGCAGCGGCCGCATCTTTTCCCCGAAAAAGATCATCCCGAACAGCACGCTGATCAACGGATTGATGAAGTACCCAAGGCTTGCCTCGACGATAAAGCCGGCATTGACCGCCCAGATATAGAGCAGCCAGTTGACCGCCAGCAGGACGGCGGTGGCGGTGAAGGTCATGAGGTTTTTCCGCTCCCTGACCGCCTGCCGGAATACTTCCCGCCGGCCGAGCAGGACCACCAGGGCCAGGGTCAGGACCAGCGACCAGACCATGCGATGACAGAGAATCTCGTAGGCCGGCACCCCCTGCAGCAGCTTCCAGTAGGCGGGCAGGATCCCCCAGAGAAGATAGGCGCCGACCGCGGCCAGCACCCCGCCATATTTATCCATCAATCCTCCCGAAGGGAAATGATCACGCCTCGCCGACTGTTGTCGAAGAGGCTGGTCAGCGAGTCGAAAAAGAAGGGTTATTCGAACAGCAGACCGCTCGCTAACCAATAGTAGACAATATACCCGCCGGAAAACACCAGAAGCACCGCGGAGAGGGTCTGGACATAGGGCAGCAGCCGCCGCAGGGCGCCGACCACCACCCCCTCTTTAACCACGGCGATGCCCAGGGTAAGGAGCTGCATGACACTGCCCATGCCAAGAATATAGCCGAGGAAGCGGAAGATGCCGGAGGAAAAATCCCCGGCGGTCGCCGAACTGCCGACCACCATGAGAAAAATTGGCAGGGTGCAGCTGAGGGAGGTGGCCCCGAAGGCCACTCCGAATAGGAAAAAACCAAGCACCGACATATCCCGCGGATCGCCGATTTGGCCGGCAAGTCTCAGGATAAAGTGGAACGACAGGGCGTGGCCGAGGAGCATCCAAACCCCGAGCAGCATGAGCGCCCCCCCGACGACGACGGCGAGCCAGGGCGCCATTTCCATCAAAAATGTGCCGCCGGCCGAGACAATGATCCCGACCACCCCAAACAGCAGGGCAAAGCCCGAGGTCATTATCAGGGCAATCCAGAAGGATTTTACCAACCGGAGAAAGAAGGATTGCTGGCGGAAACCCTTGTCATCGGCCCCAAGATACAGGGAAATATAGACGGGCAGAAGGGCAAAGC
>JBBRGP010000220.1:0-5052 GCA_038224105.1 Desulfobulbales bacterium
CCAAGGACACCAGAGCTATAAGGAGGATCAGCATAAGCACAGTCGGCACAGTACCAGATGGATCGACTTTCATTGTTGCTTTCTCCCTGCTCTTTATTCGAACACCTCATCCCCAGTCGGTTCGAGATGCGTGGTCTGATTCATTTCCAGACGAAAATTGGACAACTCGTAATACATCCTCAAGCGTGCGCGACTCTGATTGCCAAGTGGACGATGCTCCGGCAGACAGTGCCAGGGGTTCATCTTAAGTCGTCTGGCAAAGGCAAACTGCGCCTCGGAATCGAATTTCTGTCTTGGAATATGCACGGTTGCCGCCGGGATAAAGGGGGACAATTTTTCCGGCCAGCGAACGGCGGCATTTTCAATCGGCATGAGATGCGGATCGGTTTGAATTTGAATCGTAAGATCAAACTCCACATCTTTTTTATCCAAGGTTTTGATTATGTTTTCCCGCAGGTAATTGAAGGATGGGTTACCAAACGGCAAGCCCGGAATTTCGGTATCCACCTCTGTTTTCGGGACGAATGAAAACATCATGGCCTGACCTTCGCCAAGCAGATAGGGGACGCAGCTATAGTACCGTTGACCGAGCGGATTGTACTGGGTTTCATTCCACAACCCCTGCATCAAAAAATCGAGGATATGCGGATCCTTCGGATTGAGGAAATAATAAATCGGCATTTTTGCCAGGCTCCAATATTGGAGCTTGGCGTTTTCCCGAATGTTGGGCGTAACAAAGGTCGAAGTACAGACCGTGATAAAATCCTGGGTGAATTTTTCCTCATCCATGATTTTCTTGCCCGGCACATCCATGAGCTTTACGGCCATGCTGGCAAATCCGACATCCCGAATATCGGAGGGGACATCCGGGCCGGGACCGGAGAAGCGAACGTATGCCGGAAAACTGCGGGCGGTGGCGAAAACACCTTTACGGCAATGCTCCGGCAGGTCATCCCGAATGGTTACGGTTGCCCGGACAATGCCGTGAGTCTTGGTATTTCCACCCCGTTCATAGGCTCCCGGCTGGAAATGGCCACGCATCTGGTCGGCCATGAGATCGATAACTTTATCAAGGCTCTCCTTCTCGTCCGCCTCAATTTTTTCCTCGGCCAGTCGCAAACCTTCATCCTTTCGCTGCTGGTTGATGAGATACTGGATGATCCCGGCGAAAAACTCACGGAACCACCGGTTCCATTGTCGACGAAACAACGGCTCAAGCCGACGTTCGATATGGAGGAGCTCAGTGAGAACAGTATGAATAAATTTCAATATTCGGGTCTTGAAATTCATAAGGGTTTATCACTCTCGGTAAGGGGTGAGGCTGCGATATATTGCAGCGCGCGCAGTCCGGGCATGAAGAAATACCCGCCGCCGCGCACCGTGACAAATTGCGGCAGGTGGCAGGTTTTCCGGCTGGGTCCGGCAGGGTCGGGACGAGTAAACGTATCGGTTGCTCCACCATTCGCTAAAGTCTCCCGGATTCCCAGCAATGGGTCCCGTTCCTGCAGCACGCCGCCGAAGGTATTGCTCATTATCCAGGCATTCTGGACAAATTCAAATTGACGGGAGATGTTGGCGACGAAAACGATAAACTGCAGACCGCGCTCGGCGGCTGGCGCATCCGGTTTAACAGCCCCTTCCGGCGTGAGAATAGGGCCATAGCCGCGACCACGCCGCAATAAACGATGGAAGCGGGAGGACGCGACCAGATCTTCATCAAGCCGCTTTTGGCCAAAACCGAAAATTTTTATTAGTCGGCTGATGAAACCGGTTATTCCGGGCGAAAAGTCACCAGTACGCGGATTGGTCCTGCGAATATGGGCGCCGACCGGACATCGATGCCCGGCCGGATCGCCGTTATAATGGAAATGGTTGATCTGCTCTTCCCGGTCAATGCCGGGGATGGCCTCGACGACCGCCGGTACCAGCGCCGAACCATCGCGTTTTCTCCCCACCATACTTGCGGCGAGTGTTTCCCTTTTTTCCGGCACGGAACCGCTCTCTTTGTCGAGAAATTGCCAGAAGCCGGGAACATCCTGGTGCAATTGTCGGATCACAAGGTAGGAACCGTTACGGCCGAAATCTTTGAGTAAGGAATTGTCTTCGGCATTCGGCAGCAGAGAAGCGCAGCTTTCTTTATGCGGATCGATGAGCGGCCTGGTCGTGTACAACCCATATTCGTTGGGATAACCGAGTATCACCTCACCAGCGGCCAGCCAGTTTGAATAGCGATCACGTTCATGGAGGTCGGTGCTCTGCTCGCGCGCCCAGTCGATTTTCGGCTGACTGATGCCATCGGCAAAGCCGAACGGTTCGATCTGCCCCAGATCATCAGTCGGCAGGACCCTCAACAGTTGAAAAGCACCGGCAAACTGGTCATCTGCAACCCTCTGTCGCCAGGCTTCGATCCCGTCTTTAACGGCATAAAGCATCAGCAGAAGGTGGGGAACCCGACTGGCATCGCCTCCCCATTGCCAATGTTCCGGGCCATTATTACCTGTGTCGCCCAGACGGCGGGAGCGGCTTTCGTCTCCGGTCATGCCGGCAATGAATTCATCGGAAAACTCTTCAATAATGGATTCGCTGACCCCCAGTGCCCGCAACCCTTCCGCCGAAAATGCGATTTGCATTGCAGTTGCGGGTGGTGGGGTCGTGACGACTGCACTGCTGACCGGCGCCTTTCCCAGCCATTTTTTGGCGGAAACCGCATCGACCACGTTCAGCAACATGAAACAGGTATCGGTTAATTTGCCGTGGCCAAAACGAAGGAGCGCCTGGAGATCGGCAAATTCAAAGTCGGTTGAATTTTTCATTGCCATTCTCCTTCAGATCAGACTCAACCATTCGCGGATCTCCGCCTCACCTGACTGGCGAATTTCCACACCTTGGCGAATACGGCTGTTGCGTGAGAGGTCGTAGGCGGTCAAGTCCGGGTAGGCTTTATACCAGACCTCCGAGGGCAATTGATGCCGTCTTAACGTGTACTTGTATTGCTGTTCCCGCTCTGCACCGCCTTTAATCAACCATCTCGTGGAGGGATAAGCGACACCATTACTGAAGACCAGATTCAGGCCCCAGGCTACCTTATTGATGAAATCGTCCATGTAACTTTCGTGGCTGCCATCATAATTACTGGCAAAATAAATTCTGCGATTGTTATCCATGAGAACCCAGCGGGCAAAGTGAATCGTTCTTATCCGGGTGAGAAAGCCTCGGTTGTAGACATGTCTGGCTGAATAGTCGAGGATTACAAGCAAAAACTTGAGTGTCAGCAGGCGAAAAAGACCCGGTTTGACATCGCCGAATACATTGAACTGATTGCTGACTTCCCGATCCTCCTGGACTGACAGTTCCTGGATATGGCGGCGGTCCGGCCGGATGAAAATTTCAGGGTCCGAACGCTCCAGCATCCGCAGGCGCCAGGAAAAAAAAGGTGCGCCGACCAGCAACAGCGGCGAAAGCAGCAGCAGGATCAGTGGGATGCCAATCATATGGAGCAGATTCCGGACTTTCCAGCCAATGGGCGCCCGCTCCGGGACTGTCAAAGCGAGCAGCCCCGCTTGCTTTTCCAGTTCGACATGGGATAAAAGTTTTTGCCGGAGAGCACGACAACTTTCTCTGTCAAGGTCCCCGGTTATTTTCTGCAAATAGTTCGCAAGACTTTGGTGCAATGCATTCTCTTGGTGCACTTGCCTGACTGTTCGACCGATCCAGTTAATGTAGTTTGCTTCTGGGCATATATTGTGTTTTTTCAGCCATTTCAGCATTTGGTTGTGGTCTTCGGAGAAGCCTTCACAACAAGAAAATATTTTTCTCAGGCCGGGGCCGGCACGGACCACGAGTTCTGCCAGAAAGGTATCCCTGTCTCCATCGCAGTCGCCAAGAAATAACAGGGCAGGACGCCATTCGTAGGGAGCCAAGCCATATTTTTTTATTTCATCGGCGGTCTTTGCTTCCAGGATGACGAATCGGGCGACATGCAGACGATCGAATTGGCCGAAAGGAACCAGGCTATTCTCCGGATTGGCACGGCCGACGTCACCATTCATCGAGCCCAGCAGCTTCCGAAGATTTTCCAGCTGGCCTTCACGAATAACAGCGCTTATCAGAAAGGTGGATTGAGGTGTCATGGGTTCACCCTTTTATTCAAAATCCCGGGTCAGGGCAAAATCCAGCACGCGTTTTTTGCCCCACCAGACCTTGCCGAGATAAACGCCTGGCTCGACCTCACGAATTTCATCCCGAATCACCTTGGCAAGCAAGGAAGTTTTGGAATAATCGATGACGATAGTGTCTTTATCATCCATCCAGCTTTTGTCGCGGTAGACCTTGGCGACAATCAGCTTGAGACTGAAGGGCGATACCTTGTTGACCAGCACACCCGACTGCCGATCCGCTGAAAAGAGGTCGAAGACTTTTCCCTGCCAGGCAAAGATCCGCGCGAAAGTCGCAACGAATTTCGCAAAAACTGAGCCCGCCAGAATGGCGGTGCCCTGAGTATCTCCCGTGGGAATTTCCCCGGCAGCGGCGTCACGATAGATTTGATCAAGTTCCTCTCGGGACTTGTCCAACCATGTTTTAACGGTGGGATGCATAATTGTTACTCCTTGTTGCGCACTTTGGCAGCATGAGCATAAACCAGTCGCCGGACCTCATTCATCCTGCCGAGTGGTTCATGTGCCGCAAGGCTTTGCCAGGGATTAAAGCTGCTCCGCTCGCAGGTTGCCAGAGCTTGCGGAGTATCAAAATCCTGGTTTTCAATAGTGATGGTTGCTACCGTCTTAAAAGGTGATGCCTTTTCATCCCAAATAACTGAGGCATCCTCGATCGGCATGGCTTTCGAGTCAGTCTGTATCTGCACACCGAAATGGAAACAGGCTGGTCCCTGCTGCAAATGTGATTTGATCGCGTAACGCAATTGGTTTTCGCCCGCACTGACCACCTTGGTGGTCGTATAGTCCGAGCATGGGGTAAGGGAATATTTAACCACCTGCTTACCTCTCTCCCCCAGGCGGAAGGGAACGGTACTCCAATAGCCGATATCCAGCGGAC
>JBBRGP010000221.1:0-5034 GCA_038224105.1 Desulfobulbales bacterium
CATTTTAAGGAAAATGCCGTATCGATTACCGGGGCAAAGTATGTCCATCTCCCCCATGGACCAGTCCCTGACAACTACGAATATTTCTTTGCCACCTTGATTCATTCAGGGGAGATGGATGTCGATGAAATCCTGGTGTACCAGTATTTCGGTGAAAATTTTACGGCGACCAGGGAAGCGGCGCTCTCGTTTTTTGATCCTTCCGAACTGAAAATTCTCGCCGAGGTCAAAGAGTATTTTAAAGACTTCTCGGCAACCAGGATCCGAGAGTTTTCCCATGCCGAGCGTGGTTACCGGGAAACTGCCAATCGGCAGGCTATTTCCTTTCTCTTCGCCGAAGATTTGCGACTTTAGTGCCTTACAGATGAACTACTGGCTGAGCAGCTGCAATAAGCCGAGACCATCCTCCAGTCCGATCCGGCCGTCGCCGTCGAGATCGCCACTGAATTTGGCGCAGGAGGGAAGATCGAGAGCAGCGCCGCCGGCAACCTCGAGCACGGTGAGCAGATCCTTCAGGTCGACTTCTCCGTCGCAGGTGACATCGCCGTCGGGGGCGGCCCGCCTCGATATCGAGGTAATTGATATAGCCGATCTGTTGAGACCTGCCCATGACCAGGGTGAGCTTCTTGTCGCGCACTTCGATCTTCTATCCACTGGTCCCAGGCGGGGTAAAAATCGGAGTCGGGGACATCTCCCGCCTTATACCAGCCGTAGCCGGCGGCGGCGCCATAGAGGGCATCGCCGATCTTCATATAGCTGTGGCCGTTGACGGTAACCGCGCCGGTCGGTTGTCCGGCCGGATCCTGAAAATTGATATAGTAGCTGCCCGCTGCCCCCTCCGAGCGGGGATGGGTGGAGACCGGGGCGATATCGGGGATGGCGGTGATTTCCCCGCCCGCTTTAAGGCCGAGCAGCCGGCGCAGATTATAGAGAAACTCGCTGTCCCGGTTGAAGGCGACGGTGCCGCCGATGATCCTCTCGACCTGGTCGTCGGCCGGGCTCCTTTCACCCGGTTGCGGCTGTCCGGCGCGACGAACCTGGTAGAAATATTCATAGTCCTCCAGGCCGTCGCGGAGGAGTTCGAGGCGGATGGACGGAACAAAGCGGTGGTTGTTGGCGCCGTAGGCCATGCCCGTATTGGATTCGGACGGCGGATAGAGGAGAAAGAGATTGCCGTTCTGGCCCGAGTTCAGCGGCGTCGTCCAGGGGTTGGCTGCCCAGTTGTTGAAGGCATAGTAGCCGAGGCCGCGCAGCCGGTATTTCCAGAGAAACCAGCCGCTAAGCTTGCCTTCGATGCCGGGGTGGTCGATGGTGATCGGGTTGAAGCGCGGCGGGCGGTTACCGTGCAGGAAATAGATCCAGGTCTCGTCAGGCCTCCCGACCACAGGACGCTGCTTGGGGTCAGCCGATGATCGATGAAGAACTGTTTGATCTTTTCGACATAAGCCCAATACTCAGGTCCGGTGCCGTGTCCTTAAAGACCCGTTCGCTCGGTGGGGCGGTCCAGACAAGGTATGCCGCGGTTGACTGGCTGAGTCGGTGGGTGTAGATTTCCGGGAGAGCGAAGGCAGACCGAGAAAACAGGAGGTAGAGGGCGATACAGAAGCAGACCGGAAAAATTTTGGCGGCAAGGCTATTGGATCCCTGTTTCATCACATACCTTCTGGTAGGGAAAGGTCGATTGGCCTGGGTCTGACATCGTCCGTCGACTGGCCGGAATGATGATCTGCAGTCCAGGAGTTTACCAGGGCCATGAACGCCTTTCGTGGAGCATTTTCTTGTTTTTTATAAACGAAAATAATCCGTAAGGCACTAAAGAACCCATTTGACGGCGTCGATCAGTACTGAAACAATCGAGTTCCGCCACGATCGTCCTGAAAATTCCATTGGGTCCGTCGTTGACTCTCGTAAAACAGCTGAAAGATCGCACTGAAAAACATGGCTTCTCGACATTTCCTTCGTCGTCACCGAGGACTCTCCCTGCAAGAAATTTTTTTGATGGTATGGTGGAGCGTTTTTCTCGCCTTTGCTATCCCGGGACTGGTCCATGCTGCCCCTCCCGAAAGAGTGGAAGCGCAACCGCCAAGACTTGGCGACCCGCCGCAGCAACCACCAATTGACAAGCAGCTGGACCTGGTCGGCAAAACCCTGTCCGTACCGGCCGACAGAACAGGGGGCTGGTCGATCAACCTCTCCGACCGGCAGCTCTCCCGTTCTTTTTATAACAGCGTCTACCTTGCATCCGAGTTGACGCCCATTGGTTGGAACGGCAATCAGGCAAGCTGTGATCAAGGCACTACCAGTTTCGATTTTAAAAATGGTGTACTGGTGCGGATCAATTATTTCAGAGCCATGGCCGGTGTCCCGGCGGACATCTCTTTTGCCGATCTTTTCAGCAATAAAGCCCAGCAGGCGGCATTGATGATGAGTAGAAATAACAGTCTCAGTCACGAGCCCCCTGCTTCCTGGTCCTGCTATACAGCCGGCGGAGCAGAGGCCGCCGGCAAGTCGAATCTGTCTCTTGGTAATTACGGCTGGAATGCCGTTTCCGGCCAGGTTCGCGATAATGGTTCAAACAATACCGCCGTCGGTCACCGGCGCTGGCTCCTCTATCCTCAGACAGAGACCATGGGTACCGGCGATATTCCATCCGCCGCGTCATATTCCGCGGCAAATGCTCTCTGGGTATTTGATGGTAATTACGGCACTTCAAGACCCGCAACAAGGGAAGCCTATGTCGCCTGGCCGCCGCCAGGTCATGTGCCGTATCAGGTGGTCCCGGCTCGCTGGTCTTTCTCGTATGCCAACGCCAATTTCTCCGCCGCCACCGTTTCCATGACCAGGGCCGGTAATCCCGTACCGGTGACCATTCAACCGGTGCAAAACGGTTACGGCGAAAATACTCTCGCCTGGATTGCCAGCGGCCTGGATGCAAATCTCGCCACCTGGCCGAATCCCGGCCAGGATGCCGGCTACAGGGTACAGATCGGCAATGTGCTGATGGGGACAACACCTACCAGTTTTTCCTACGATGTTATCGTCATAGATCCCGCCGTCCGTGGTGCGGACGAAGTTTTTCCAGCGATCGACGCGAACATCAATCCCCGCGTCGGCGAACCGAGGACCTTCACTTTTTCCGCTGTCCCTCTCGCCCAATCCTATGAAGTGCTGTGGGCTTCACTTCAGGACGGGGAAGGTGTGGAGGGGGGAGAAAACAACCTGGATGACGTCATTGATGGTACTTCCGCCACCTACAACCTGCTGACCAGCGCCGCCAGAGCCTCAGGCACCTCTTCTTTCCACCTGGCCCATCCCGATCCGGAGATGCAATATTTTGAACTGGATCGAACCTTCATCCCTTCGCCGGCAAGCGAGCTCCATTTCCAATCTCGCCTCGGGTATGCGACCGGCACTCAGCATGCCCTGGCAGAGATCAGCGTCGATGATGGCCAGAGCTGGGCGACAATCTATGATCAACCAGGAACAGGCAATGCGGGGCAGAGCAGTTTCGGCGAGCGCATTATCCCGCTCGGGGATTATGCCGACACGCTAATCCGCATCAGGTTCGGCTACCAGTTTGAAGGCGGATCATATTACCCTTGCACCGATGCCTTCTGCGGCTTTTGCGTCGACGATATAGTCGTCACCAGTTCCCAGGAATTTGTCGATGCCGAGATCATTGCCGCCAACAGTAATTTGACTTTTCCCTATACCAGGCAGTCAGCAGATCCTCATGTTCTTGCCGTTCGCGCCATTCCCTGGGAGGGATACCCGGCACTGGCATGGGGTCCGCTGTATCACCTGCCGACGGCTCGGACCACCTTGGGCCTGCCTGACGCCATTGACCGTCTGGGTCTTCTTGCCACAGGTTCACAGGCAACGACCCTTGCCGAGGTCATTGAAATGCTCCAGGTGCTCGTCGGCCGTTGATTTTCCGCGGTCGGCTGGGTCTGGCGGAGGCGATCAACGCCCTCCGCTCCCGCACGGCTATTCCATGACACGAGATTCCTAAGGAGCATCCGGGCCTTACATGAAAAAGTAGGTGGCAAAGAGACCGGTGATGCTCATAGAGATGGTGTAGGGCAGGGCCAGGACGACCATTCGGCCGTAACTTAGGCGAATAACCGGGGCCAGGGCCGAGGTCAACAGAAAGAGAAAGGCAGCCTGACCGTTGGGGGTGGCAACACTGGGGATGTTGGTACCAGTGTTGATCGCCACGGCCAGTTTGTCGAACTGGTCCATGATCGCTTTGGCTTGTTCGCCGGCGGCCTGGGGCAGGGCGGCATAGACGTCGGCTCGAAGCCTGTCGGCGACGGTCAATTTGTCCATCAGTTCCGCTCCGGTCATGCCGACGCCGGGGATAAGGCCGAGGGCCTGGGTTATATGCGTCTTGGTTTCCGAGATGTAGACCGTGGCGACAAAGACATTGTCGGATATCATCGACAACAAACCATTGGCGATATAATAGGCGGCCAGCTGGGTATTGCCTTTGAGGCTCAGAACATAATTGATCACGGGGGCGAAGAGGTGCTGGTCGTGGATGACTGCGACAATGGCAAAAAAGACCACCAGCAGGGCGGTAAAAGGGAGAGCCTCTTCAAAGGCGTGGCCCATCTGGTGCTCTTCGATGACACCATTCAAGGAGGTCAGCAGGACGATGACCGACAGGCCGATGATGCCGACTGCCGCCAGGTGGAAGGCCAGGGCGAGAATCAGCCAGACCCCGGTAAGACCTTGAATAACCAACCTGGCAGTACCTTGTCGGCCGCGTTTCTCTTCCATTTTTATGGCGGTTTCCAGGAGGTGTGAGCGGATATTGCCGGGCATCTGGGCGCCGTAGGTAAAGAGTTTGAATTTTTCGACTAGAACACAGGTCAGCAGGCCAATTGCCAGAACCGGCATGGATACCGGCGCGACTTTGACGAAAAACGGGACGAATTCCCAGCCCATTTCACCAGCGATCAGCAGGTTCTGCGGTTCACCAACCAGGGTGCAAACACCACCGAGGGCGGTCCCGACGGCACCATGCATCAT
>JBBRGP010000222.1:0-5024 GCA_038224105.1 Desulfobulbales bacterium
AACCTCAAGGAATGGAAAGACACCCTTGGGTGCAAAGTCCATGCATATTGCCTGATGACCAACCACATCCACCTGATAATCGACCCCGGATCACAAGGACACAACCTGGCGATGTTGATGAAGCGCGTTGCCGGTCGACAGACGCGGTATGTCAACAAGATCGAAAAGCGAAGCGGCACCTTGTGGGAAGGCCGGTACAAATCGAGCCCGATCAGCACCGATGATTATCTGCTGGCCTGTTGCCGCTACATCGAACTCAATCCGGTCCGTGCGGGAATTGTTGCCGCCCCCGAGGCTTACCGATGGTCGAGTTATCGGACCAAAGTGGGGATAGGCGACGACGAGTGCCTTGATTTCGATCCCCATTATCTGGGCCTTGCTGCCACGACAAAGAGACGCCAGAAAAACTACCGGGATTACATTCTCGGGACGATTTCCGAGACAGAAGTGGAGCAGATACGCGGGGCTATTCAACGCGGTCAATTGACCGGCGGTGCAAAATTTGTCACGGAAATTGAAGCCAAAGCGGGAAAAACGAATTGAGTTCCGAGGCCAAGGCAGGCCTAAAAAAAGGCTGTAAAATAAATCTGTCCCCTTTTCGGTCCCTTTATGCGAACATGCGTGACGCCAGCCGGATGCTTCCGGTACGGCATCCATAAGCCGAGCTATTCGGTTGCCAATCTGCGAAGGGACACCCGGCTTGCGACACTGGGGCAGACGACCGATCACCAGCCGGTCGATAACGCCCGGAACTTTCCACGGCAAGACGTTGGTGTTGCCAATGCCGACTGGATCTTTGAGATCCCCAACCCTTTCCCCTTCCGCGGCTGCACGTATATCGACAAGGAATGGGCCGATGCCAGTGCCAGGAATCCCGAACGTATAAGCCTGGAGCAGCCACCGCCGGTCTCTCTGACCGCCGTCCTGCAAAAAACCGGGACGGATAAGGGCCTGCTCCGCCAGCTGCCGGAACCGCTTCTTCTCGCCCTGGCCACCTCCTCTACCGATCCGGAGGATCTCATCGCCCTTGCCGAATTGTCCTGCGAACTGATCAAGGAGCGGGACCAGCCGGTCGGCCTCCGTTTCCGCCGGGATGGATCGGGGCAAATACGGCCGATCATCCACAATCACCCCCTCTTCGAGGCGATCGCCAATAACCCGCACCTGCCGGACAATTACAAGATTCTCATGGTCATCCGCCCGGGCGCCCAGGGGGCCAGCGAAATCGTCGGAGAATGGCCGGCTGACGGCACCACCCATGTCTTTGAATACCTGCGGCGCAACTCCTATATCCCCGGCGGGCACTACGCCGCGAACATGGCCGATGATGCCATCCGCTACTCGATCGATGCCCTCGGCGAGGGCGACATCCGCGGCCTGCGCCATCTCTATTACCAGCGCAGCTACGTGCGTCTTGCCGAGGAGCTGAATCTCGCCCTGCCGGCGACCAGGCGCATGCTCGGCCCGGAGGAACTGGAAACTCTTAGACTGGCGGTGGCGAAAAGCCTGGGCGATCGGGACAACGGCCCCGCCGCCATCTCGTGCGCCACCTTATGGGGCTGGAATTTCGGTTTTGATTTTGCTCCGTCGCAGTACCGGCTGCATGCCTCACATCAGCAGATCCACCAGCAGTATGCCCTGGTACCGGAATTCGTGGCGACGTATAATGGGCAATGTAAACAGCCGGTCGGCCGCCTCCCTTCATACAGCTGCGGCGATCTGGTGGCCGAGGTTATAGAAGACTACCACCGGATCCATGGCATTGATTTCTTTAGTAATTACCGGGATTCCATCGCCGGGAACCGCCGCATGGACGGTCGTGACGACCTTTCGGCGAGCCTGGTGGTGTGGAGTGATGACCGGTCGATGCTCTTTGTCCCCAAGGCCCAGACTTCACAATGGGAGCTGCAGCTGATGACCCTGCCGACCGCCGCCGGATTCTTGGCCGGCAATATCGTCGAATGCGACCAGCGGGACCGTCACTCCCTCGACACCGGCATGCTCATGGGGCAAAAAGCCCTGGCCGGGCTCGGGGCAAAAATGGTCTCCACCATTGAATATTCGAAAAGGCTCAGCTCGCCCGGCCGCCTAGCCCAGCCACTGCTCTACGCCTTTCTCCCCCGTCTGCCCGAGTCGCCCGGCGCCTTCAGCGAGGCGCAACTCCGGTTCATCAACGGCCACTATCCGGAGGATTTCGCGGCAGTGTGCCGAAGGCAGCTGGAATAGACGTTCCCGGCACTATTCTTTGCGGCCGACCACGGCGGTCAGCCGGGAGCGCTGGATGACCTTCTGCAGCCCGAGCCGGGTCCGGGGATTGATGATCACCGGGCCGGCGATGTTGGCGTTGAGCACCGGGCTCGGCTTGACGGAACCCTCTTTTTTACTGAGCATCATGAACACGCCAAGCTCCTCGGCTCCTTCCGCCCCCAGGAGTTCCCGTTCCTCATCGGTCAACTCCAGATCATAGCTGAGTCCGTACTGCCCGGGATCGACAATGGTAAAGGTCACTTCCGGTTTATCACAGGATTCCAGCCAGTAGGCGCTCAGATCATTTTCTTCCTTGTGATAAACAACGTAAGTAGTGTATTTTTCAAAGCCCGGTATGCCTCGGGGGAAGGTCAACACTTTTTCTGAATCGATCTTCGGGCTATTTGCCATGACTCCTTCTTTGGCCATACGGTTCTCCTTGATCTTGGGGGGTAGATGAGGATTTTTACAGCGTTTATGTGATCTAAGCTTATCAGAACCTCCCACAAATATTCAAGAATATATTCATTCGACGCCGATAATCAGGAGAGCCCCTTGCCCCAAAAATGTCTTGGCGCCAGACGATGGGAGTCTTAACTACCATTTTATCAACTGTCGGACGTAGCGTAGCACGGAGAAAACAATGAAACAAAGCGGTTTTTTTGGTCAGTGGGGCGGAGCCTTCATCCCGGAGATCCTCCATGAAACCTTTGTTCAGCTGAAGATTGCCCTGCGGCAGGCCAAAGAGGATCCCCGGTTCTGGCAGGAGTACCTGGAGCTCATGGCCAGCTACTCGTGCCGGCCGACGCCGCTGACCTTTGCCGAAAACCTGACCAGACACTTCGGCGGCGCCAAGATCTACATCAAGCGCGAGGACCTCAATCACACCGGCGCCCATAAGGCCAACAACGTCATCGGCCAGGGACTGCTGGTAAAAAGGATGGGGAAAAAGCGGGTGATCGCCGAGACCGGCGCCGGCCAGCACGGCATGGCCACGGCCACCATGGCCGCCAAATTCGGTCTTCAGTGCACCATTTACATGGGTGAGGTCGATGTCCTGCGGCAACGCCCCAATGTCTTCTGGATGGAAAAGATGGGGGCTACCGTGGTGCCGGTGCAGGACGGTTCAAAGACCCTGAAAGACGCGATCAACGAGGCCTTCCGTGATTGGGTGACCAACGTCGACTCCACCCACTACGTCCTAGGTACGGCCTGCGGTCCGGCACCCTTTCCCGAGATGGTAATCTGGTTCCAATCGATCATCGGCAGCGAGGCCCGGCAGCAGATTCTGGCCCGCCACGGCCGGCTGCCGGCCCGGGTCTACGCCTGTGTCGGCGGCGGTTCCAACGCCATGGGCATCTTTCAGGGCTTTCTCGACGACGGCGAGGTACAGCTGGTCGGGGTTGAGGCCGGCGGCAGGGGCCTGGCCAGCGGCAAACACGCCTCCCGGCTCTGCGGCCAAGATGCCAGTCCGGGGGTGGCCCAGGGCTACAAGACCATGTTCCTCCAGAACGACGACGGCCAGATGCTCGAGACCCATTCGGTGGCCGCCGGCCTCGATTACGTCGGGGTCAGCCCGATCCTCGCCGATCTGGCGGAGCAGGGCCGGGTCCGCTTCGAATCGGCCACCGATGACGAGGTCATGACGGCCCTCGACCTGACCATGCGCATGGAAGGGATCATTCCCGCTCTCGAATCGACCCACGCTTTCGTCCAGGCATTCAAGGAAGCACCGGACCTCGGTCCGGACGAGGCCATTATCATCAACCAGTCGGGCCGGGGCGACAAGGATATCTTCACCATTGCCCATGCCTTCGACGACCCCTCGTGGAAGCAGTTCATCATCGCTCGCGCCAGGGAATACCAAAAATAGAGGCTGCCCCAACCCTATGTCAGCGAAGATAAAAACGGTGAACGTATAATGTTACTTGAACAGACCCTCCGCAAGAAACTCGAACAGAAAGAAATTCTACTGATGACCCATATCGTTCTCGGCTACCCGTCGATGGCCGTCAACCGCCAGGTGATCGCCCAGATGGTGGCCGGCGGCGTCGACTGCATCGAAATGCAGATCCCCTTCTCCGAGCCCATGGCCGATGGACCGATTATCCTGAAAGCCAACCAGGACAGCCTGGCCGCCGGCACCAAGGTCGTCGACTGTCTGGCCTTCGGCGCCGAGATGACCGGCCGCTACGACATCCCTTTTCTCTTTATGACCTATTACAATATCGTCTTTAAATACGGGGAAAGGCGATTCTTCGAGGACTGCCGGCGTGCCGGCATCGGGGGACTGATCATCCCCGATCTGCCACCGGAGATGGGTGAGAAATTTTTCCGGCTGGCCGCCGAGTTCCAGGTCGCCCCGGTGCTCATTTTTGCCCCGACCTCGACCGATGCGCGGATGGCCGAGCTGAACCGGTCGGCTGCCGGTTTTATCTACTGCGTGGCCCGCCGGGGGGTGACCGGCAAACAATCAGAATTCGGAGACGACTTTAACGCTTATCTAGCGAGATGCCGGGCCGCCACCTCCCTGCCTCTGGCGGTGGGATTTGGGATCGGCAACAAAAAAGACATCGCGGCCATCACCGGCAAGGCGGACATGGCGGTCATCGGGTCGCGGACGATCCATCTGGTCGATGAGCAGGGACCGGAGGCGGTAGGGCCGTTTATCAAAGGACTGCGCTGAACCACAGGGGGAAACAAAATGGCGGACACCACCGACAACAACGCAAAACTCGGCACGGTCGAGGTGCTCTGGGATCTCACCGATCTTTATA
>JBBRGP010000223.1:0-5004 GCA_038224105.1 Desulfobulbales bacterium
CCGCGGGTAAACCTGAAGCGGGTCCTGGCCGAGGCCAAAAAACTCGGCTACACCATGAATGTCGGCACTGAGGCCGAATTTTTCCTCTTCGAAAAAGACGAGGACGGCCTGGCCACCACCGTCACCAGCGATGTTGCCGGCTATTTCTCCCTCGATCCCGAGGATACCGGCAACGACTGTCGCCGGGAAATCATCGAGACCCTCGAAAAGATGGGCTTTGAGATCGAAGCCTCGCACCACGAGGTCGCCGAGGGCCAGCATGAGATCAACTTCAAATATGCCGATGCCCTGACTGCGGCCGACAACACCGTAACCTTCAAATGGGTTGTCAAATCGATCGCTTCCAAATACGGCCTGTACGCGACCTTCATGCCGAAGCCGATTTTCGGGATCAACGGCTCCGGCATGCATACCAACCAGTCGCTCTTCAATCTCGACGGCACCAACGCCTTCTTCGATGAGCAGGATCCGCTGAAGCTCTCGAAAATCTGCTATTCCTACATCGCCGGGGTTCTGAAAAACGCCCGGGCCTTTGCGGCGGTCACCAACCCGCTGGTCAACTCCTACAAGCGACTCGTCCCCGGCTATGAAGCGCCGGTGTACTGTGCCTGGTCGGCGTCCAACCGTTCCGCCCTGATCCGCATCCCGGCGGCGCGCGGCCTGTCGACCAGGACCGAGGTGCGGTGCCCGGATCCGACCTGCAACCCCTACCTGGCCTTCGCGATGATGCTCAATTCCGGTCTGGATGGGGTGAAGACCAACCTTACTCCTCCGGCCCAGGTGAAGCGGGACATCTTCAAAATGACCAGCGCTGAAATGGTCGAGACCGGCATTGCCGTCATGCCGGCCAGCCTGAAGGAGGCAATTGAGGAGCTGAAGGGAAATGCCATCGCCATCCCGACTCTCGGCGAACATATCTTTGAAAAATATGTTGAGGCTAAAGAAAAAGAGTGGGATAGATTCCGCACCGCCGTGACCGAGTGGGAAATCGATGAGTACCTGAGCGTTTACTAAACGCCACTACAAGTTGCACCGGTATCCGGCCCGCATCCCCCGCACCAGGGGTGCGGGCCTTGCCGTTTCCGGATCATCGGCCGGTGCTTGCCAAGTGTGATTTTTCTCAGTAAAGAGGGGGGACAACCTCAGACGATGGCGTGGCGACCAATGGCCGAAGGCAAAAAAAGAGCGGATAAACACAACAGCATCTCCGGGGTACTGCCCCTGCTGCTCCGGGAGATGGGCTGGGAAAAACAGCTCGACCTCCATTCCATCTTTGTCGACTGGCGGGAGATTGTCGGGGAAGAACTGTATGAACATGTCCGGCCGCAAAAGGTGGAGCGGGGGGTGTTGTGGCTGGAGGTCGATACCTCGGCCTGGCTGCAGCAGCTCCAGTTTACCAAGCTTGATCTCCTGGAGAGTCTGAACCGGCGCTTGAAGCTGACGACGCTGAGGGACATTAAAATGATTCTCCCGAAAGGCCGGGGTTTCCCGCGCGAGGAAAAGCCCGGACCGGCGGTCACCTTTGTTCCGCCCAGCGCCGACAAGATCGCCGCCTTCCAGCGGCAGGTAGAATGCATAGCCGATGAAAAATGTCGGGAAGCCCTCATGCAGTTCTGGTATCTTGCTGAGGCATGTAAACGAGAAACGAAATAATCCCTCCGGCCGGGACGATGCGGCTGGAGGTTTTCATATCCAGGTTAGCAGGCGATAAAATGTTACACGAAAGCATCCTCAGTGCGATAGGCAACACCCCCCTCATCCGGATCAATCGGCTGTTCAAAAGCGATACGATCCGGATTTTCGGCAAATTGGAGTCATGCAACCCGGGTGGCTCGGTGAAGGAGCGCATCGCCTTGTCGATGATCGAGGCGGGGGAGGCGAGCGGCGAACTGACCAGGGAAAAAATCGTCCTCGAGGCGACCAGCGGCAACACCGGCATCGGCCTGGCCATGGTCTGCGCCGCTAAGGGCTATCGCTGCGTCCTGGTCATGCCGGAATCGGCGAGCATCGAGCGGCGCAAGATCATGCACGCCTACGGGGCCGAGATCCTCCTCACCCCGGCCTACCGGGCGACCGACGGCGCCATCGAAAAATCCTATGCCATGGCCCGGGAGTTTCCCGACCGCTATTTCCTCACCGACCAGTACAACAACGAGGCCAACTGGCGCGCCCATTACCGCCATACCGCCCCGGAGATCTGGCAGCAGACGGACGGCCAGGTCACCCATCTGGTGGCGACGCTCGGTACCTCCGGGACGATCATGGGGCTCTGCGCCTGGTTCCACGAATTTCAACCGCACGTCAAGGTCATCGCCGTCGAGCCGCATCTGGACCATAAGATCCAGGGTTTGAAAAACATGAAGGAATCCTATAAACCCGGGATTTTCGACAAATCGATCCCCGATCGGATCGTCCTGATCGACGACCAGGACGCCTTCAGCATGGCCAGGCATCTGGCGAGCAAGGAGGGGATGCTGGTCGGCATGAGCAGCGGCGCGGCGATGGCCGCCGCCATCGACTTTGCCAGGGACCTGGCGAGCGGGCTGGTCGTGGTCATTCTGCCGGACGGCGGCGAGCGCTATCTCAGTACGCCGCTTTTCACCCCCCCGAAAAAGATCGATGAGAAGAAATCGCAACTGCGCTTTTTCAATACTATGACCAAAAAAAAGGAGGTTTTCGTGCCCCAGAAGGAGGGGCAGGTCACCTTCTACTCCTGCGGTCCGACCGCCTACGAGATTGCCGGTCTCGCCCTCTGCCGGCGCTTCATCGTCTCCGATCTGATCACCCGGGCCCTCGAGGCCAAAGGGCTGCAGGTCGATGCCTACATGAATTTTACCGATATCGACGATAACACCATCGCCGGGGCGGAGACGGCGGGCAAGCCGCTGCAGCTCTACACCGAGGAGTACATCGCCGGCTTCATGGAGGATGTCGACGTGCTCGGGGTCAGGCGCGCCAAGGGCTACCCGAAGGCCTCCGAGAACGTCCCGGCGATGATCGAGATCGCCCATGAACTTCTCCATAAAGGCTATGCCTATGAGAAACACGGCTCGATCTACTTCGATATCTCGAAATTCAAAAACTACGGCCGGCTGTCGGGCATCGACCTGAGCAAGATCCAGCTCGGCAAAACCGTCGATCTCGACGACTATGAAAAGGACAACCCCCGCGACTTCACCCTGCTCAAACGATCGACCCTGAGCGAGCTGAAAAAGGGGATCTTTTTCGAGACCGACTGGGGCAACGTCCGGCCCAGCTGGCATGTCGAATGTTCGGCGATGGCCACGAGAAACCTCGGGGCGACCATGGATATCCATACCTCCAGCCGCAATCTCATCTTCCCGCACCACGAGAACGAGATTGCCATCGCCGAGGCCCTGACCGGCAAACCCCTGGCCAACTACTGGCTGCATTCGGAGCTGGTGCTGGTCGACGGCAAGAATATGTCCGTCGAGGCCGGCAACAATGTGACCCTCAAGGAGCTCCTGGCCCGTGGCTATACCGGCCGGGAGATCCGCTTTATGCTGCTGTCGGTGCACTACCGCAAACCACTCAATTTCTCCTACAAGCGGCTCGATAATGTCCGCACCGCCCTCCGCCGCCTCGACGAATTCACCTGCAAGCTGAACTGCCTTCCCTCCGGACGGCCGCACCCCGAAGTGACCGCCTTTGTCACGGCGATGGAGGAGCAGTTCTTCGCGGCGATGGACGATGATCTGAATGTCTCCAAGGGGATGGGGGCAATCTATAATTTCATGCGCAAGGTCTACCCCATCCTCCAGGTCAACAATCTCGACACCGATCAGAAGAACTATATCCTCGAAACCCTCAACAGGTTAAACGGGGTGCTGAACGTGTTCCGGCTCCAGGGCTGTCCACTCGCCCCCGATGTCAACGCCTTGATCCAGCGCCGTGAGGAGGCAAGGGGACGCAAGGACTGGCAGGCCGCCGACGAGGCCAGGGAGGAGCTGGCCCGCAAGGGCATCGTCATCATCGACACGGTCAACGGCCCGGTCTGGAAAAGGAGCCGGGATGTCGAGTGAGGGCAAAGAATGAAGTTGCTTTTTGAGTAACTTTGGGTATTATGTCAGCCGTTCAACACCGCTCCCCTTCCCAGCAATTCCGCGCCCGTAGCTCAGCTGGATAGAGCAACGGCCTTCTAAGCCGTAGGTCACTGGTTCGAATCCAGTCGGGCGTACCAATACAAACAGCCACTTAGCCGTTTTGTCTGGGTGGCTGTTGTTGTTTGCGCTGACCAGGCGCAGACCTCGAATGCTTGTGCTGTAGCGCCATCTCTCCGCTTATTTAGAAACAAGATGATAGGTATTTTCGAATTTTAGATACAGACGTTCAGAAACAAGGATTTAAATTCCAGAAAAACGGAATTTTCCACTATCGTCTTTCGTCCTCAAATTTCTAAAAACTGGAAGCGATTGTGATTATAGGCACTTAAGTGATGCAATAGGTCATCCGCAGGTATGGAACGATTATTGCTTTAATCAGATGCACAGCTGAATGATTTTTAGGATCATAGAGTACCTAATTACAATAAAAGGGAGATCTGTTGGAATGAACGTATCAAACATGAAAATTCTTTTAATCAGCAGCATTCTTGCGCTTCTCCTAACATCGCAGGCTTTTGCTTTACCAATTGTGGGTTTCCACCAGGTACGGATGGAAATAGATTCGAATGTTCCGTACACCATGACAGATCTAAACGACAACACAGTCTACCAAACATTCTGTTTAGAAAGTCAGCAGTATTTCATACCTGGCACCATCTATGACGTTGTATCCGTAGGTGATATGGTAACTGGAGGAGGTGGTGGCGCGGGAAGTGGAGGCGACCCGCTATCAGCTGAGACAAAATGGCTTTATGCAGCCTATATGTCTAATGTATTCAGCAATGTGCCGAACGCCGCCCAAACTGTTCAACATTCCATCTGGCATTTGGAAGGGGAAGTTGGTGGCAGTGAAACGGACTTGACCACGTTAAGAAAGTAC
>JBBRGP010000224.1:0-4959 GCA_038224105.1 Desulfobulbales bacterium
CCTGCGGGTAAGTTGTTGGTCTCGTGCTGGGCTTATGGGCATGATTCAAATCGTTTTTCGTGCTGTAGTTCATTTCTGCCTTTTGGCCGAATAGGCCCTTGGTCATTAAGCCAGCTCTCTGTCTCGCAATGGTCAATGCACAATCTTGAATTGCGCAGATACAAGAGGCCATCTTTAGCATTCAATATTCACAAAGTGTCATGAAGTTGTCAACTACAGATCTTCAGAAGGTCTCTTTATGCAGTGAATCCGGCAACCGATTCTTCCGATTCGCTCAGGCCTCTCAGGTAACTGGAGGGATGCTGATCAAAACCTTCCTTTATTCTCTCCAGCGCTGCTTTGCGCAAGTTGTGAGATTCACCCAGTACTGACGACATTCTATATCGGAACCTTGCAGACGGTGGGGATAGCTTCGCCATTCCATTTTTCATGATGATGCATGGCAAAATCTTTTTTCACAAACCATTCATTCGGCCGATCTGCGGCCGTTGACCTTTCGCCAAAACCCACTATACCAGCTTATATTTTTCCCTGAGCATCCGCGACAGGCGGTTGACCAGGGAAAAGGCGTTCTCCACGGTTCGTCCCCGGTCCGGGTTGACGAGGCAGCAGGTCGCCGGCGACAGCATGCTTTGGTCGAGTAACTGCTCGAAATCCACGCCCTTTTTGGCCAGATGCTGCCATATCCCTTCCAGCTTCATGAGGAGAAAACCGAGGCTTTCTTTGGCGAACAGTTCATAGCCGGTCGGCACGATCCCCCAGACCAGCACCCCGCCCCGGTTGAGAAATTTCTTGATCGAGTCGCTGCAGGCAGCAAAGATTTCGGCATTGGTATAGACATCGAGGGAGAGGATATCCAGATCGAGATTGAGGAGGAAATCCCAATCCGGATTGCCGCACAGATGAATGCCCCGCGGGCCGTCGACCATGGCAAAAAAATTATCCAGGTCGGTTTTTGCCTGCCGTTCCCCGTAGCCGGACATCGCCGAAAAAATAAATTGCAGCCCCGGTTCGTCAACGAACATAAAGGCATTGGCATTTCGCGCCTGTAAGCGGGCCAGCTGGACATTGATTCTCTTGGCCATAAACTCCATCATGAACGGCCGGATGGTGTCGTCGAAGAGGATCGGGCGGTCATCCTGGTCAAGAACGTTGAAGCCAAAACTGATCGGACCCTCAAGCTGGCCGCGGATGGCCGGTCGGCCGGCAAGGTCCCTTTTTAAAAAATCGTGATAGACGACGGAATAGGTCTCACTGATATCAAAGTATGCCGGATCCTCAAATCGGCTCATGGTTTCCTCAAATTCATCGATGAACTTCGCCATCGAAAAGCGCAGGGTCTTTTTTTCCATATCCAGGACGATGCCGGGAAAATTTTCCGCGGCCTGGACATACATATCTTCGTAATAGCTGAAATTCGGCAGCTGCGGCCAGAACGGGACATCCAGGGAGAGGGCAAGGTCGAGGGCCTGCTGGGTGTCTGTCTGCGGCATTACGGCCATGGCCGTCGTCAAAAGCTTTCCGGGAATCGGCATAAGCGTGTCCTCCTGTTTTGTGGACTTGCCCCCTTTGCGGGGTTTTAATCTGCCGGCCCCGCAGCTTTTCCCGGCCGGCCGGTCACCCGCCGGTTGACGACCAGCAGTCCGGTCGTCACCAGCAGGATCGAGGTCACCAGATTGGCGGTCACCGGTTCGCCGAGCATGACCACCCCGAGGAACACCCCGGAAATGGGCATGATGAAGACAAAGGAATGAAGGACCGTCGCCCCGTATCTGCTCATCAGGGTGTTCCAGGCGACAAAGCCGAAGGAGGCGGTGACCAGGGCCTGGTACAGCAGAGCCTGAGTGACCGGGGCATCAATGGCCTTGATCATCTCGCCGTCGAACAGATAGCCGCAGAGAAGAAACGCCGGCACCGTCATGATCATCGGGTAAAGGGTGATCTGCAGCGGATGAAAGCCATGGATGATCCTCTTCACATAGATCACGTTGCCGGACCAGACGAGGACCGCGAGCAGGATCAGGATATCGCCGCGCAGGGCCTCGCCGGTCAGGGCGGTGGTATCGAAAAACAGCACCGCCACCCCGGCAAAACCGAGAACGAGGCCCACCACCTTCCGCGGGTTGATGGTATCGCCGGGGATATAAAAATGGGCGAGGATCATCACCACAAAGGGCAGGACGTTGGCGATCAGGGTGCCGTGCGCGGCCGTGGTCATACTCTGGCCGAAATAAAAGAGGGAAAGCTGGACAAAAAAGATCAGGCCGAGCGGGGCAAGTCGCAGGGCCTGCCGGCGATCCACGGCCAGCGGCCTGCCGGTGCCACTCGCCCACAGAAAAATGACCCCCGAGGCGATAGCGAACCGCAGGCCGATGGTGGTAAAGACCCCCAAACCGGTCAGACTGATCTTCACTGCCACCGCATTGGCCCCAAAGAGGATGCATAAAAACACGGTATAGAGCGAGGCGCCGAGGGGGAGGCCGGGGCTCGACGCCGGTGGGTTCAAAATACTGCCATGGGTTTTCAAAGCGGATTTACAGGGCGATCTCTTCACCGTACTTCATGACCACCGCCTTTTTGCCGGTCGCCTCCACCCGTTTTTTAAAGTCCTCGGGATCGGCTTTAATCACCGGGAAGGTATTGTAATGCATGGGAATGGCGACCCGGGGCGCGGCCAGCTCGACGGCTTTTACCGCATCGACTATGCCCATGGTGAAATTGTCGCCGATTGGCAGCAGCATGTAATCGAGCGGGGTCATCTCGCCGATCAGTTTCATATCGTAAAAGAGGCCGGTGTCACCGGTATGGTACAGCGACTTGCCGTCGATGGTCAGGACCACCCCGGACGGTTCCCCGCCGTAGGTGTTGTCGGGGGTCATCGAACCATGGTGGGCGATGGTGAATTTGACCCGGCCGAAGGCGAAGCTATGGGCCCCGCCGATATGCATGTTGTGGGCACGAAAGCCCTTGCCGATGCAATAGTTGGCCAGTTCGTTGACGCAGATGAACAAGGGATTGGTCCGCTTGGCGATCTTGAAGGAGTCGCCGACATGATCACCGTGGGCATGGGTCAGGATGATGAAATCGGCGGCAACATCGGCCGATTTCACCGGCGAGGTCGGGTTGTCGTCGAGAAACGGATCGATCAGGATGACTTGACCGGCGTCGGTGGTGATTTGAAAGGACGAGTGTGAAAAATACCTGAGTTTCATGTCTGCCTCCGAGGGCGTGCAAAGGTAAGTGACTGATCCTGTGGCGGTGGGGAAATTCTCCATGGCCTGGGACCGCATCGGGGTTGCTGGGATAAAGAGTAGCAACTCCACCCGCACTTTTCAATTGCTTTGCGAAATTGCCCGGATCGATTCGGCGATCGACGAATTTGCCTTCGAGCGGGGCAAGCGTTAAAAAAGAAGTTTGCATAGCCTGGATAATGCAATATAGTTGCATAACCAAATATCGAACAATCTTTTCCCAAGGAGGAAGCCCGATGAAGCACCTGATTATCTACACATCTCTTTGTTTATTATCACTTATATTCAATTTTGGCGGAGCCATGGCAAAGCCCCTTGAGACGGTCTTCGTCTCGCTTCTCCCGCAAAGATTCTTTATGCAACAGATTTGCAAGGACAGTATCGCCATCGAGGTGATGGTGGAACCGGGGGCCAACCCCCACACCTATGAACCAAAACCTTCGCAGATGAAGAAACTTGCCGCCAGCCGGGCCTATTTTGCCATCGGGATATCTTTTGAAGACTCCTGGCTCGAGAAATTCACCGGCGTCAATGCGAACCTGAAAATCGTCCACACCGATGCCGGCATTGACAAGCTTGCCATGGCCGACCATCACGACGACGCCGGCCATCCAGAGGAAGAACACCATGCGGAAGAACATCATGGCGGACCCGACCCGCATATCTGGCTGTCGCCGGTCCTAGTCAAGCAACAGGCGGAAACGATGAAGAACGCCCTTACCGAGCTGTTTCCCGACAAGGCCGCCTTCTTCGAGGACAACCTCAAGGCCTTTGTCAAGGAGATCGATATTCTAAACGCCGACCTGCGCGCGCTGCTGCGGGGTAAAGAGGGGATGCGGTTCATGGTCTTCCATCCCTCCTGGGGCTACTTTGCCCGGGATTATGGTCTTGAGCAGGTGGCCGTCGAAATTGCCGGCAAAGAGCCGAAGCCGCACCAGCTGCGCCAGCTGATCGAACTGGCCAGGGAGCAGAATATCCACGTCATCTTCGCCCAGCCCCAGTTCTCGACAAAGAGTGCCAAGCTGCTGGCCGAAGAAATTTCCGGGGAGGTGATCCTCCTCGATTCCCTGGCTGAGGACTGGTTCAAGAACATGCGGCTGGTGGCCGAGAAATTGCGGGCGACGGTGAAATAGGCGCCACTCGGCAAGCGAGGTGGCCGCACCGCTTTCTCCCTCCCCGGGTCTCTGCCTGCAAGAGACCATATTCTCTCTTGTTTAGTGGTGATTTTTTGTTCATACTCAGGGGTAGTCATTCCATGAGGGGGAATTTTATGAACATCACCATGTCGATGGCGGCAAGAAACGTTGTCCTGCTCGGGATTTTTGGCTTTCTCCTGGCCCGGCTGCTCCTCGGCTGTGACCGAGATACCCCTCCGCCCCCGCTTAATCTCGGCGATACCGCCCCGGATTTTGCCGCAAAAGACCTCGATGGCAAGGTCGTTGTTCTCTCCAGCCTCACCGAAGGACCGATTTTACTCCGCTTTTTCGAGACCAATTGCCGGTTCTGCAAGGCCGACACCCCGGTCTTCAGCGCGTTTTACACTAAGCATCGGGACCGCGGCCTGCGGATTCTTTATGTTGGCAGTTTCTATGAAAATGAACAGTCGTTGCGGACTTTTGCCCGGAAACTGGACACCGCCTTTCCGGTGATTTTGGACAACGGCGCCAAACTTGCCGATCTCTACGGCATCAAGGCCTATCCCCAGACC
>JBBRGP010000225.1:0-4953 GCA_038224105.1 Desulfobulbales bacterium
GGAGAACAGGCCCCAGTTGACCCCCTCCCAGTTTTCCGAGGAAATTGTAAAAGATTCGCCGGCGGCATAAAAAATCTTCCACCACCACTTCATATCGTCCGGTTCGCCGAAGGGTTCCTTGGAGTTTACCGTGACCAGCACCCTCGCCCCATGCACGTCGATGGGGGTCTTGAAGCCCGGGCAGCAATCGTCGGCCAGTTCCTGGCCAAGATCCTCACAGAGAAAGACGAAATCGTCTTTCGGGATCCCGAGATTGTTGCCGCGCTCAAGGCACATGGTGACCCCTTTATGGATGGGGCCAGGAACTTCGGCACGCTTTCTCGTGCCGCGGATTTTTCGCATCAACGCGGTAATCTGGATATTGGCGGGACAGGACTCTTCGCACTTGCCGCACATCGTGCACTTCCAAGGCCAGTTCGATTGCACCAGCTCTTCGTCCATGCCGAGCACCGCCATGCGGACGATCTTGCGCGGGTCAAGTCCATCGACCCCGGAAATAGGACAGGCACTGGCGCAGGTGCCGCAGGTCAGACAACCATCGGCCCAGGAGGGATCGACGGCGATCTGACTCTTTTTGCCGTTGACCGCCAGCGGCTCCTGATCCGTCACCTCCAGGGAACCGAGGGCCTTCAGGCTGACATTGTTGGAGGGATGGACATGCGGTTCACGCCCGAATTTTTCGCAGAGTTTCTGGTAATCATAAAACTTCATAAGATATTTTCGCCCCGGACCTTCCTTGGCGGAAAGGGTGCCGGCGTTGATCCAGTTCCTTATGGTGTTTCGATGAACTCCAAATTCTTCTGCAAGTTCGCTGACTTTAAATTCGTACATCATTAAAGGTCACCTCAGTTTGCTTGGAGAGAAAGAATTTGTGCAATTTTTTCACACGCTTCTGTAACAGCTTTGGACATATCCGATGATAACCCCGGGGCAATCTCCTCGGGGATATAATTGATCTGAGCGGCAAGGATCAGGACCTTGATGCCGGTGTTCTGCGCGAGTTCCTGCAGCAGGTTGACGGTGGGGAACTGATGGAGAGAAAAATCGTGAATCTTTTTGGCGGGAATCTGGTCGGGCAGGATCTCGAACACCTCGCCCGACCGGCGATCGGGAAAATCAACGGCATCGAGGATGATGATGGTCCGCGGCCGCCCTTCCTCGCTCAGCAGATAGTCAAACAGGTATTCCCGAACACAGGTTCCGGCATCGATTGCCTCAATGCCGGCGGGGAGATGGTAGCCTGCGTGCAAGGCATCGACCACGGCGGGACCATAGCCGTCATCGCCCATGATGATATTCCCGCAGCCAAAAATCATTGTCTTGTTTTCGGTTGGTCGCATTGTGCAAACAGTGCCTCATTAAATTTTCGAGAAAAATACCACCGGGAAAAAGGAAGTGCAAGGTCGTTTTTTTTGGAAATGCCGCACATACGCCATAATCTCGAAACTATTAGCATAATATGCACATTTTTTCTGAATCTTGTATTAAGGAAAATTCATGAGTCTCACATTGTCAGATATTCTGACGAAATAGCGAAGGTTCCTGGGCAAGGATGGAGCTGGCGGATTCGGGCGCTATCGCCGGCTGGGAATTTTCAGGGAATGTGGGGGCTGGAGAAGAGCGGGGATCGTCCACCCGCGGCTGACGCCGGGTCCACGATCGAGAGGGGAAGGAGGGGTTTTAACACCCCACAAGGGGGTACTCTTTTCAGTCCCCCCTTGCGGGGGATACGTGTCTTGAAACAGATTGATTTCTTACAAAAAAACAAGAAATCAATCTGTAAGGTACTAATAGCCCTGCGGATTGTACTTCTGCCACCGCCAGGCATCCCGGCACATCTCGGCCAGGCCGTAGCGGGCCTGCCAGCCAAGCTCCACCAGGGCCTTGGCCGGGTCGGCATAGCAGGCGGCAATATCACCCGGCCGGCGGGCAACGATGCGATAGGGGATTTTCCGGCCGCTGGCCTCGGCAAAGGCCCGGACCATCTCGAGCACGCTGTAGCCTTTGCCGGTACCGAGATTGTATACCACCACCCCCGGCCGCTGCAGCACTTTTCCGAGGGCTTTGACGTGGCCCTCGGCGAGATCGACGACATGGATATAATCCCGTACACCGGTGCCGTCCGGGGTCGGGTAGTCGCTGCCAAAGACCGAAAGCTGCTCTAGCTTGCCAACCGCTACCTGGGCAATATAGGGCACCAGATTATTGGGAATACCGTCCGGGTCCTCGCCGATCCGGCCGCTGTGATGGGCTCCGACCGGATTGAAGTAGCGGAGCAGGCAGATGTTCCAGTCCCGGTCGGCATGATGGACGTCCTGGAGGATCTCCTCGACCATCAGCTTGGTCCGCCCATAGGGGTTGGTGCAGGACAGGGGAAAATCCTCGGTGATCGGGACCGTCGCCGGATCCCCGTAGACCGTGGCCGAAGAGCTGAAGATCAGATTTTTGACGCCGCGTTCGGCCATCACCTCGCAGAGGATGAGGGTGCCGGTGATATTATTATTATAGTAGACCAGCGGTTTCTCGACCGATTCGCCGACCGCCTTCTTGCCGGCGAAGTGGATCACCGCATCGATGTGCTCGCCGCACTGGGCAAACACCCCGGCAAGACCCGTCCGGTCCAGCAGGTCAACCTGATAAAAGGCAAGCTTTCGGCCGGTCAGTTCCTCGACCCGGCGAAGCGACTCCCGGCTGGAATTGGACAGGTTGTCGACCACCGTCACCCGGTAGCCAAGGTCGAGAAGGGCAAGACAGGTATGGCTGCCGATATACCCCGCCCCGCCGGTCACGAGAATATGCATATTTTCCTCATCGTTATGAAATTATTTTTTCTTTGACATAGCATAACAGTCGGCTGAAGACAAGGGCAAAAGGGCGCCTCGGGGGTGAGCACCGGCCAGGCCGGTGAAAGAAATATCCCCTTTTTTCCCGCTCAAAAAGAAGGTACAGTGAAGCCGGTCGCAGGATGCGGCAAGGTATTCAGCCAACACGTTAAAATCATCAAAACAAACCCCAGGGAGTCATCATGCCGTACGTCAATATTCGGGTTGCCGGAACCCTCACCAAGGAGCAGAAGCAGAGGATCAGCCAGGGCGTCACCGATGTCATCTGCCGGGAGGCCAACAAGCCGCCTGAAGCGGTCCTGATCTTTATCGACGAAGTCCCCCATGAGAATATCGCCAAGGCGGGCAAGCTTATGCAACCGCCCAAGTAAGAGATCTCAGCCTGACGGAGGCGGGGCCGGCAACATCCGCCGCCGGCCCCGCCTTATACCTTTATGGCAATAGCGCCAGATAGTCCGCTTCGGTGACGATTTTCACCCCCAGACTTTCCGCCTTTTTCAGCTTGGCACCTCCGACCTTTTCGCCGCAGACCAAGAGGTCGGTCTTGCCGGTGATGCTCTCACCGACTTTCGCCCCGAGGGCTTTAGCCTGTTTCTTCATGTCCTCCCGGCTGCCGCTCTGCATCGCCCCGGTAAAGACGACCAGCATGCCGGCCAGCGGTCCCTCCCCCGGCCCCTCCTCCGCCGTGGCAAGCGGGGTCCTGATCAGGTTGAAGCCGAGGCTAAAGAGCGTGGTGAACAGCTCCGCCGTCGCCCGCATCCCGGCGAGCATCTCGTCGGCGGTCTTCTCGCTGAAGCCCTTGATGGCGACGATCTCCTCTCGGGTCAGGCTTACGACCTTTTCCAGGGGATGGGCGGACAGCAGTTTCTCGCAGTTGCCCATGCCCATCCGGTATATGCCGAAGGCCGCGAGAAACCGCCAGTCCTCGATAGCCAGAGTCCGGCTGCGCTGCAGCTCGGCCACCATATTCTCGGCCTGTTTCGGTCCGAAGCCGAAGGCGACGAAATCCGCTTCGCCAAGGCCGTAGATCGCCGGGATCGAGCCCTTGCCGCCGGCGTAGATCTTCCTGATCGACGACGGGCCGAAGCCGTCGATATTGCCGAGGGTCTTGAAAAAATGTTCGATGGCCCGGGTGATCTGGGCCGGGCAGTTCATATTGTTGACACAGAGCAGATAATCATTTTCCCAGATGAGCGGCGTCCCGCAGCTGGGACAGGCGGTTGGCGGCTCGGCTTTAACCGGGGTCAGCACCTCTTCGATCTTCGGAATCACCTCGCCGCTTCGCGACAGCCTGATCAGCGCCCCCGGCCCAACCCCCTTTTCTCGCACCATCTTATAATGGTGGGCTGTTGCCCGCTGGATCAGGGCACCGCTCAGCCGGGTCGGTTCGACTTCGGCGACAGGATTGACTCGGCCGGAACGGGAAGTCTGGGGGATCACCCGCAGCACCCTGACCTCGGCGGTCTCGGTATTTTTCTTGTAGGCGATCTGCCAGCGATGGTGGTGCCGGGTTGCCCCGAGATGGCTGCGCAGTCTGTCGTCGAGGATCTCGATGACGATGCCGTCGACATCGTAGTCGACCTTTGCCCACAACAGGTCGACAATGGCGGCAAACCCGGCGGCCAGCTCCGTCCACGTCCCCTCCCAGCAGGGCAGCAGGGCAAACGGATAAAAGACCGCCTGGGCGGAACGAATCGCCTCGGCCGCCGGGGCTTCCAGCTCCTTTTCCTTGATCAGGCTGGCCTGGAAGTTGCGTGAGTTGTCGAAAAAGGGCGCGAGATGGTCGCGAAAATAGCTGCGGCTGACCACCACCTCTCCGGCCCCGAGACCACGCCGTCCGCCCCCGGCCACCTGCAGGCCGCGCTCGAAGACCCGGGTGATATCGGTTCCCCACCGGCCGTCGCCGCGAGTGTAGAGGGTCCGGCCGTCGTCGTAGGCGGCATAGCCGTCGAGTTTGGGGGTCGCCCGAAAGATCAGGGCGGCGAAATCGACCCGGCACTCGCCGGCGGCCTTCTCGATCCGTTTCGCCCAGCGGAGGATCGCGGCAAAATCATACCCCTTTTCGGTGGACAGCATCCGCACCGGCAGTTCGACGGTTTTGGCCGCGGGC
>JBBRGP010000226.1:0-4925 GCA_038224105.1 Desulfobulbales bacterium
CTGTCAATATTCTTTTTTGCTTTTTGTGCCGTTCGATTCGCCGCCAAGCACCGGCCCAGTTCCCCAGGCCCGCCCTCGCCGGCCCCCTCGCTCAGGACCGCGGCAAACTACTTGAGCTGCTGGGGATTGTCAATAAGAAAAACAATCGCAATAAAAAAACTGTTGTGTTCTTTTGCCATTGGCTATTATGTAGGGATATTTTTTAGAGCACCCCACAAGGGGGTATAAGGACCATCAGACGGATTCGTTTCTCGCCAAAACACAAGAAACCAATCCGCAAGGTATTCATTATTAACTAAACAAGATCCCATGGAAGAAAAAAACAGGATGCTCAGGACCCTGCCGAAGGTCGATGAATGCATCGGGCTGCTGCACGATGACCCTGAGCTTGAGGCACCCCAGCGGATTATCAAAACCGTCGTTCAGGCAGCAATCGATGAACAGCGGGCAAAAATTCTGGGAGGTGATTATCAGGGGGGGGAGCGGACCCGTGAGGAGTGGCTGGCCGTCTTTAAAAAGGCAATTGCCATGAAATTGCAACCAAACTTAAAAAGGGTGATCAACGGTACCGGAGTCGTCATTCATACCAATCTCGGGCGGTCGGTGCTTTCCCCATCGACCACCGATCGCCTGATGCAGGCTGGCGGATACTATTCCAATCTCGAATTGGACTTGGAAACAGGCAAGCGAGGAAGCCGTTACAGTTTGGTGGAAGAACTGATCTGTTACCTGACCGGAGCGGAGGCCGCATTGGTGGTGAATAACAATGCCGCCGCCGTGCTTATCTGTCTCGACACCCTGGCTAAAGACCGGGAGGTTATTGTTTCACGGGGCCAGCTTGTCGAGATCGGAGGTTCTTTCCGAATTCCGGACGTGATGGCCAAGAGCGGTGCCCGGCTGATCGAGGTGGGAGCGACCAACAGGACTCATCTCTACGATTATGAACTGGCGATTTCGGAACAGACCGCCTTGCTGCTGCGCGTCCATACCTCGAATTTTCGCATCATTGGTTTCACCTCGGAGGTATCCGCCGAAGAGATGGTGACCCTGGCCAAGGTTAACGGGCTTGCGACCATGGAAGATCTCGGCAGCGGCAGCCTTGTCGATTTTTCCCGGTTCGGTTTTCCCAAAGAACCGACCGTTCAGGATATTGTCGAGGCCGGTGTCGACGTTATTACCTTCAGCGGCGATAAACTCCTCGGCGGTCCGCAGGCGGGGATAATTGTCGGGAAACGGGAGGTTATCGCCAGGATCAAGAAGAACCCTCTCAATCGTGCCTTGCGCATCGACAAATTCACCCTCTCCTCCCTGGAGAGTGTCCTTCGTGAGTATCTTGATCTCGACAAGGCCTTGAAAAATGTCCCGACCCTGGCGATGTTGACCATCGCCAGGGTCGATTTGAAAAAGAGGGCGCGGCGGATACTTCGACAATTGACGGGAAGGCTGGCCGGCAGATGCCGGGTGAAAATAGTTCCGACCGTCTCGCGGGTCGGTGGCGGCGCCCTGCCGGAGTTCAGTATCGCCAGTTGGGCGATCGATCTCGAACCGGAGGCCATCCGGCTCAATGCCTTTGAGAAAAACCTGAGACATTTGCCGATTCCTATCATCGGTCGGATTGAAAATGACCGCTTTCTCCTCGATGTCCGGACCATACAGGACCGGGAAATCGTCGAGCTTGTGACATTATTAGATAAATATTTCGAAACTGGGGCGAACGGTGGTTGAACCATTTCCAATTTTAGCCAATTACCGAGGCCTGGCAGCCGTAGATTTTCGCCGATTCTCGCAGAGCTATTCAGAAATTTTAATTAAACGTCTGCCGACCGCCCGGAGAGTTTTTTTTGTCTCGGTTGCGGCAGAGGTCGCGGACTGCTTCCCGGACCATCCGCTGTTGGCCGAAATAATCGCTCTTTTTCGGGCGGTCCAGAACGGGGAGAGGGTGTTTGCCATCCATTCGCAACTGCTGATTCTGCCGTTTATGGTAAGGGACGGCGGCAGGATCATTGCCATTGTCGATGGCGCCGATCCGGTCTTTCTCAATAAGGTGAGCGACGATTGGCTGAGTCAGACCAGAGCGGCGGCGGAGCGCGAGTTTTTCCTGCTGAAGGAGGCCCGGGTCGATGTCCAGACCGGCCTGCTTAACCTGGCCAATCTTTATTCTCTCCTCGATACCTACAGTCAGACCACCGGACTGCATCTCATTCTCGTTGAATTGCCGCCGCCCAGGGCTTCGTTCCGGTATGTTCTTCGCTATTCACAAAAGTGTTCGACGTTGATCTTTAATTTTGTCCAGGGCAATTCGGTGCTCCACTATCTCGGGCAATGCACTTTCGCGCTGGTTCTGCAAAACAGCAAAGCAAGCGACAAGACTGAGGTGGAATGTGCGCTGGTTGCCTATCTGAAACGGGAGGGATGCCACAAGGTTCACATCGGTTCGAGCTTTTCCCGCGATTTGGCGGGCGGCGGCGATGCGCCAACCCGGGGTCGGTATCTCCTGGATGAGGCCTGGACTGCCCTGCGTCATGCGGCGAAGCGTGGACCCTTCAATTTTTGCGAATATAGTCTGCTTGCGCACCCGGAAAGGCATCCACTCGCCCTTCCCGAAGGAAATCTCGTCCGTCGGCTGAGTAGACAGTGGCTGCGTGCCGATTCCTTCAGTCTCGTGCATTTCCGGAGCCTCAGCGAGAACCATACCGCCAGGGAGACGGTGCTGCCGTGGGTTGATCAAGGGGTACCGTGCACCACTGCCAGCGATGTTCTGGTATATCTTGAGGGTATCAGTGCCGATGCGGCCTTGGCGTGGGCACGACGACTCGTGCTCCGGATTGGTGAAACCACCCCCGATACCCGTGTTTCCGCCGGGGTGTGCGGTTATCCCTGCAGCGACTTTAAAAAATCCGAGACGGTCTTCAACTGCCGCAAGGCCCTCCTGCATGCCGCATTTTTCGGGGACTCGAGCGCGGTGGTTTTTGATTCGGTAAGTCTGAATATCAGCGGTGACATCTACTTTGGGGACGGTGATCTGGCAAAGGCGGTCCAGGAATATCGTCGGGGCCTGAAGTACGACGGGAAAAATGTCAATCTTCATAACAGCCTGGGGGTGGCCCTAGCGATGATGGACAAGCTCGGTCCGGCCATGCAGAGCTTCGACAGAGCCCTGGCCCTGGACCGCCAAAACTTTATGGCCCTTTATAATCTTGGATTGGCGGAACAGGCCCGTGGAAGAAAGGAAGAAGCGTACGGCTACCTAACAAAGTCTTTACACCATTACAATGATGAAGATGCCGGGATTGGCCTTCTCGATGACCTGCAATTGCAGCTCGGGATACTTGCCGGCGATCTCGGTCAACACCAGACAGCCCTTGGTTATCTGCAGGCGTGGCATGCGAAGAATGAAAAAAACCAGCCGGCCGGCAGGGCGCTTTATCATATCGGCAAGGCTCTCCACGGCATCGGCCATGATCGCCAGGCGATGGTCGAACTGCAGCGGGCCCTGCAGTTCAATGAGTTCGACGACCGGGCCATGAATTTGCTTGGCGGCGTCTATTTTAGGGAAAGGGAAGGGGATGAGATAGCCCTCGCCCTGTGCCGTAAGAGTGTTGAACTCGAACCGGCCAATCTTCTGTACCGGTGTACGCTTGCCGAGGTGCAGATCCACTGTAAGAGGGTGCGGGAGGCGCGGGAGAATCTCCATCGCTGTCTGAAAAGCAATAAATTCAGAGTGAAAGCCCAGGTTCTGGTCGGCCGGAGCTACGCCCTGGAGGGGATGAACAAGAGGGCGGCAAGCTGGTATGCAAAAGCCTTGAGGGAGGAGAATTGTCCACCGACCCTCCACGCCGAGGCGACACGCGGCCTGCAGGACAGCGCCGGGGCATGAAGGGTCGAAGCGGCCCCCACGTTTTACGAATTTTCCTTTGATTGTCATTTTTTTTAAAGAGTGGCGGGAAATCGCCCGTTTTCGGCTGGACTTGTCGGGTGGATAAAAGCTAGACTGCTGGGAGAATGGCAGAATCGATGGCGGCGGCGGACGACTGTTCAAGTCGCTGATAATGCCGGGGCAAGGGCCTTACCTAAGAAAAAACACGCGAGCAGGCACGAACGGTGGCGTTTCCTGTCCTCCTCATTGGAATCCGGGGAATCTTATGGCGCAAATAGATGGTTTTTTTAAGTTGATGAACGACGAGGGGGCCTCCGATCTGCATATGGTGGCCGGACAGCAGCCCCTTCTTCGAATCCGCGGGGATATAGAGCGGGTAAAATTCAAGAAAATGGGCAATGAAGAACTGCGCGCCATGCTGTACGAGATCTGTCCCGAAGAGAAAATCAAGGTCTTTGAAGAGTCGGGAGACGTTGACTTCGGCTATGAAATCCCCGGTCTGGCCCGGTACCGCTGCAATTTTTTCCAACAGAAATATGGAATCGGCGCGGTTTTCCGGGAAATCCCCAGCGAGATTATGACCGTGGAACAGCTCGGACTGCCTTCGGTTATCGCCCGTCTGGCCCATCTGCCCAAAGGGCTGGTGCTGGTGACCGGGCCGACCGGTTCGGGAAAATCGACCACCCTGGCGGCGATAGTCGACGAATGCAACAAAAACCGCAAAGATCACATCCTCACCATTGAGGATCCCATCGAGTTTGTCCATAAGAGCCAGAAATGCATCATCAACCACCGGGAAGTAGGAACGCACACCAAGAGCTTTTCCGCGGCCCTCCGCGGGGCACTGCGCGAGGATCCGGACATCATTATGGTCGGGGAGATGCGGGATCTCGAAACCATAGCCCTGGCGATGGAGGCGGCGATGACCGGCCACCTGGTGTTTGGCACTCTCCATACCATCAACGCCATGAAAACGGTGGATCGTATCATTGAAATTTTTCCGGCCTCGCAGCAGGGCCAGGTCCGTTCGACTCTTGCCGATGCCCTG
>JBBRGP010000227.1:0-4923 GCA_038224105.1 Desulfobulbales bacterium
GACCCGGACAAAGGTGTCCTGCCCGACGGGGTTGAAGGTCTTCTCCTGCAGGAAGCGCAGCAGCCGGAGCTGCATGCGCGGTGTGATATCGCCGATTTCATCGAGAAAAAGGGACCCCTTGTCGGCCTGCAGCAACCGGCCCGGCCGGTCGCGATCGGCGCCGGTAAAAGCCCCCTTCTTATGGCCAAACAGCTCGCTTTCGAGAAGATCTTCGGGCATGGCGGCACAATCCACCTTAACCAGCGTCTTATCCCTTCTTCTGCTTTCGGCATGGAGGGCCTCGGCGGCCAGTTCCTTGCCGGTGCCTGACTCGCCGGTTACCAGCACCGCGGTATCGACCCTTCCGACATTTTCGATCAACCGGTAGATATCCTGCATGACGGCGCTGGCGCCGATGAAGCCATGGAACTGGATTTTTTTATTTCGTTGTTCATCGGCCAACCCCAGGGTGATATCTCGTGCGACTATGACCGCACCGCTGAACTCCTCAACGGCATCGAGGATAGGTGCCGCGTTGAGACTGATCATGCGGATGGTGCCATCGGGTTTGTAGCACTCCACCTGGTGCTCCCGGACCACTTCACCCTTCTCCACCACCTGGCTGGCATCAAGAAAACAGGCGCGCCCCATCTCCCCGGGCAGATCTTTCAGGGTCCGCACCGTCGAGGCAATTCGCTCCCCCAGCCAACTCCTCGCGGTAGGATTGAGCCGGGTTATTTCCAATTTTTCATTGACGGTGATGATCGCATCGCTCACCGACCGGAAAATCATCTCGAGATAGCGTCGGAAGCGGTCATTTTCCTGCTGCAAGGCAATCTTTTCCTTGTGCAGTTGCCAGTGTTTCAAGGCCTGGCGGACAAAACGCAGTAGCGCCTCTTTGTTTACCGGCTTCGGAATATAGTCAAAGGCCCCATGCCGAACCGACTCGGCGGCGGAACTCAGGTTGGGGAAACCGGTGACCATGACCACCGGACACTGCACACCGGTTTTCCGGATATAACGCAACAGCTCGGTCCCGGAAGCACCCTCGAGGACGATATCGCTGATGATCAGGTCAAACCGGGTTTCATTGATGGCCAGCAACGCCTCTTCCATGGTCGCGGCCGTGGTGATCTGCCCGTACCCCTCTCTCTTGAGGAACATTTCGAAGGTGATACGGATACTTTCTTCGTCATCGACAATAAGAATCCGGATGTCTTGCAGGGCGTCTGGCATCACTTTTCCGAAGCGGGAAGATCGATGATCATTTCCGTGTATTTTTTGAGCATTGAATCAACCCTGATCATCCCCTCATGGTTTTTGATGATGCCGTAGCTGATGCTGAGTCCGAGCCCCGACCCTTTGCCCGCCGGTTTACTGGTGAAAAACGGCTCAAAGAGTTTTTCAAGAATACCCTGGGGAATGCCGGTGCCCTGATCGCGGACGATCAGGCGAAAGTAGTTCTTGCCGTCGATGACTGCCGGTCTCGTCGAAAAATGAATCGATTTTTCGGGAGTATCGCTGTCCCGCCACCGCTCGTGCAGAGCATAGCGGCTGTTGCTGACGAGATTGAGAACCACCTGCATAAGTTGCAGGTGGTTGCCGATAATCAGGCAGGCCGGCTGAAAAAGATCGATGGTGAGGGTGATTCCGTCTTTTTTCAGTTGATGGGCAACCAGGGAGATACTGTCCGCCACCACCTCGTTGATGTCGACAAGGGTTGGGTCGTTCTTGTTTTCCCGGGCAAAGGAGAGAAGATTATAGGTAATCGAGGCGATCCGTTCCCCCTCCTGGACAATGCGCTTCAGGAGATTGACCTGGCCACTTTCCTGGGGGCAGTCATCAAGGAGCAGTTGGGCAAAATTGATGATCCCGTTTATCGGGTTATTTATCTCGTGGGCGACGCCCGCCGCCAATTCCCCGATCGCGGCAAGCTGGGCGGTGCGGATGGAATCCACCTGTCTGATCTCATCCTGGGTGAGTTTTCTGGCGATTAACAGCAGCAGTTCCTGGTCGGGTGGACTCTTTTCCACCGGGATGGTGGTAAGGTTGTATTCTCCTTTCAAACCGGGCAATCTGGTGTTTTCGACCCTGTAGGCATTGGTCAGGAGAAACTCTTCGAGGGGGCATTTGATATGGGGCCAGCGACCGCCGTGGATGATTTCGCAGACTCCTTTGCCAATCACCTCTTTGGCGGTTTTGCCGGCCGCCTGCAGCAACACGGTGTTCACCTGGACTATTTTTCCCTGCCGGGTAACGACGAGCAGGGGATCCTGAACGCTGTGAAAAAGTTCCGTACCGACTCCCCGGGGCAGGCTGCGCGGACTGACCCGGCAATCAGGTTTACTCGAGGTCCCGGTCAAGGGTGGACAATATTGACTCATCATCGGCTCCAAACCGCAAATCGTTGTGCTGCACCGCCGGCTCGTTGATGTATTCCCGGCCTTTGCGCCGGTGCAAAGAGGACCGGAGGGTCACGGCACAAAGAAATTTTTGGATGGGAATACTATAAAAGAAAGCCTGGTTCCCCGCGACAGGGTCGAGACCTCCCAAGATCCCACCCTTTCTTGATACCATGTTATCAGCACATACTTCAACAGATACAGTGTAGGACTTGCTGGAAAAGTCATTGAACCGTATAATGAAATATGCATCTTGTTTGACCCTTCGAAATTTTAATCAGGAGACACGCGTGCCGTCTCACAACGCCCTCGAGTCGGAACACCTGGCCAGCGGTTTCGTCACCGTCGACCAGGATTGGATCGTTACCGCCTGCAACCGTAAAGCCGCTCTCATTCTCGGTCTCGAAGACCAGGAGATAGTCGGTAAGCACTGTCGGGAGATTTTCTACAACGACCCCCGCTTCAGCTCGATCTGCTCCCATATCGCGCCGCTCACCAAACAAAAGGGCAGTCAAAATGTCGAATTGACCCTCGGCAACCCGATCACCGGCGAAAAAAATGCGGTACGCATGCGCATCGTCACCATACCCGGCAAAAGCGGCAATATCGTCGGGGCAATCATCGGTTTTGCCGATCTTACCGAACCCCTCGCCGCCAGTCGACTGGCCCTGAACAGTATTGCCGAGGGTGTCTTTACCGTCGACAAGAACTGGCATATTACCAGTTTCAATACCGCCGCGGAAAAGATTACCGGCTGGCAGGAAGATGAGGTCCTGGGCCACGGCTGCCGGTCGATCTTTCAGGCGAACATCTGCAATTCCAACTGTGCCATTGGCGAAAGCATCGATAAAAAATCGGTGGTTTCCGAGCGCAGGGCCTTTATTGTCGGTAAGGATGGCCGGTCCATCCCGGTCAAACTGAGCGCCGCCCCCCTCCTTGACATGAACGGCAACGTGATCGGCGGCGTGGAAACCTTCAGCGATATAACCGCGGCGGTGCAATACGAGTTGATGCTCGCTGCCGTCGCCGACGGCGTTTTTACCGTCGATCCCGAAGGCCGGGTAACTTCCTTCAACAAGGCCGCGGAGCAGATCACCGGCTATCTGGAGGCCGAAGTTCTCGGCAAGATCTGCTCCGAAGTCCTGTTTTCCAGCAAAAACGTCCAGAGTTGCCCTCTCGCGACGTCCATGAAGGATAAAGTTTCCATCGTCGACAGGGAGTTGTTCATCATCGGCAAAGACGGTTTCTCGATTCCGGTCAGTGTCAGCGTCGCCCCTTTTATCGGCCATAACGGAGAGATCCTGGGCGGGGTCCAGTCGTTTCGCAACAACACCAACAGGCTGCAGAAAGCCTTGATCCTCGATTCAGTGGCCGACGGCGTTTTCACCGTCGATCGGGAATGGCGGATTACTTCCTTCAATCTCTCCGCCGAAATCATCACTGGTTGGCGCCGCGAGGCGGCGATTGGTCGATTCTGCAGCGATATCTTCTGTTCCTCGATCTGTGGAAAAAACTGCGCGGTTGCCGAAAGCCTTTATACCGGTCACAGCGTTTCCAACCGATCGATCACCATCAAAAACCGGGGCGGCAAGACAGTTTCGGTCAGCATCAGCGCCGCTCCTCTAGTAGATCATGAAGGCAACGTCCTCGGCGGCGTGGAAACCTTCCGCGACCTCAGCGTCGAGACGATACTGCGGCAGCAGCTCACCAAAAAGTACACCTTCGAGGAAATTATCAGTAAAAGTTTGGCAATGCAGCGAATTTTTCAGATTCTGCCGGAGATCGCCAGAAGCGAAAGCAACGTCCTGATTCTCGGCGAGAGCGGCACCGGCAAGGAACTGGTGGCGAATGCGATCTTCCACGCCTCGAGCCGCAACGACCAGCCCTTTGTCGTGGTCAACTGCGGCGCACTGCCCGACACCCTGCTGGAATCCGAACTTTTCGGCTACAAGGCCGGGGCTTTCACCGACGCCAGAAAGGATAAGATCGGCCGCTTTGCCGCCGCCGAAGGCGGCACCATCTTCCTCGACGAGATCGGCGACATTCCCCAGTCTCTCCAGGTCAAATTGCTCCGCGTCCTCCAGCAAAAGGTCTATGAACCGCTGGGCTCAAACAGTCCGGTCAAAGCCGATGTACGGATCATCGCCGCCACCAACAAGGTTCTTTTCGACCTGGTGAAACAGGGCCAGTTCCGGGACGACCTTTTTTACCGGCTCAATGTCGTCAACATCCTGTTGCCGCCGCTTCGGGAAAGGCTTGAAGATATCCCGCTGCTGGTCGACCACTTTGTCAATAAATTCCGAGCGGAAAAACAAAAGGATATCATCGGGGTGAGCGATGAGGTGATCACCCTGCTGATGAAGTACAACTACCCCGGCAACATTCGCGAGTTGGAGAATATCATCGAATACGGTTTCATCCTTTGTCCCGGCGGCTTTATCCAGCTGGAACATCTGCCCGACGCCTTCGCCAAACAGGAAGAGCTGGGGGGCGACCAACCGCTCATGACTTCGGACGGCCTGACCCTCGAAGAGCTTGAGAA
>JBBRGP010000228.1:0-4919 GCA_038224105.1 Desulfobulbales bacterium
CCTCCGGCACCAGACCTTTACCGGTTTCAGGGTGATCGTGGTCGATAACGGTTCGTCGGATGGATCGAACTGTCTCATCGCCGAGAAATTCCCGGAGGTTAAACTTATCCGCCTCGATCGCAATACCGGCTTCAGTGTCGCGATTAATACCGGCATCACGGGCAGCGTGGCGCCTTGGCTTCTGCTCCTCAATAATGATATGGAGGTGGCTGGGGACTGCCTTCAGAACCTCCGCCAGGCCGTGGAAAATTACCGGCAGTTCGACTTTTTTGCCCTGAAAATGATGAACTTTCATCAGCGCCAATATATCGATGGGGCAGGGGATGCGGTGCTCCGGGGCGGGGTTGGCTATCGTCTCGGCACCATGGAAAGGGATAACGAGGAGTACCGGAAAAATCGGGAATCCTTTGGGGCGTGTGCCGGCGCCGCCCTTTACAGCAGACGGTTTTTCACCAGGACGGGTCTCTTCGATGCCGATTTTTTTGCCTATCTCGAGGATGTCGATTTGAATATGCGGGCGAGACGCCTGGGCCTGCGGTGTATGTTCATTGCCGACGCGATCGTTTACCACATCGGCAGTGCCACCTCCGGTTCGAAGATCAATGCATTGACCGTCCGCCTTTCAACGCGGAATAATATCCACGTCCTCGTTAAAAATTATCCATTGCCAACCTTCCTGCGTTTTTTCCCGGCTATCGCCATCTACCAACTGGCTTGGCTGCTCTTCTGCGTCAAGAAGGCGATGCTGCTTCCCTATCTCGCCGGTTTTTACCAGGGATTGCGAGGGCTTCCCCGTTTTTTCGGCAAACGGAGGGAACTGTTTGCCGGAAGCGACGGGGTGCTGCCGCATCACTTCGCGGCAATGGTCCGGGCGGCGGAGAGGGAGGCGGTGACTTCGATTATGGCAAGAAGAACGGCGGTGGGGAAGAACAACTTTCTCCTCACCTGCTATGGCCGTTTATTTTTCTGAGACCCCGCAACGGGGTATAAGCAAAACGTCGTAACCGACCATGGCCATTCCGATATATGTCATCATAGTAACGCATAATTCCGCTGAGGTTCTGGACATCTGCCTAGCCCACCTGGCAAATCAGACCACACCCATCAAGGCGGTGGCCATCGTCGATAGCGGCTCGGACGATCCGGGTTACCTCGATGCCGCCTCCCTCTTGCCGAGAATGCGGATCATCAAGACCGCCAATGTCGGATTTTCCAAGGCCAACAATATCGGCTTTGAGGCGATCGTCGCCGAATCCGAGGGGATGGTTGTTTTTATTAATCCGGACACCTTCCTGCCCCCGGAATATCTGGCACTGGCGGTTACCGTCTTGGATGAAAACCCCGGCGCGGCCGTGGTCTCCGGGAAGCTGCTCGGCTTTGATCGAAAAGCCATGCGGCCGTCCGGAAAAATCGATTCGACGGGTATCTTCAAGCGCTGGTACGGCCGCTGGTACGATCGGGGACAAGGGGAGGAAGATCGGGGGCAATACCATCTCGTTGCCGCCCTCCCGGCCGTATGCGGGGCGCTCATTTGCTGTCGCCTCAAAGCCTTGCAGCCGTACCGAGGAACGGTTTTCGACCCCGATTTTTTCCTTTATAAGGAAGATGTCGACTTGGCGCTGCGCCTCAGGGCGGCAGGCTGGATCTTAATTTACGATCCCAGGCTGTATGCCTACCACTGCCGCGGGTGGGCAAAGAATCGCGCCAGGATCGGTTATAATCTCCGGTTGATTGCCGCACAAAGCGATGTCCTGCTTTGTCAAAAGCATCCGGGGCCGGCAATCCTCTGGGCCCTGGCGAAACTCTTCCTGGTGCGGGTTTTCCACCTCTAACATCACGACGATGAGCAGCACAGGTCCGAGGCCATCTATTTCCGTGATTATTCCTACCCTCAACGGGGTGGAAACGCTTGGTGAATTTTTTGCGGCGCTGAAACGGCAACATGTTCAGCCTGACGAAATTCTGGTCGGCGATTCCGAGTCAAATGACCGAACCGTTGAGATATGCCGGGCGGCTGGCGCCCAGGTCATTGCCGTCTCCAGGACCGGATTCGATCATGGCGGGACTCGCACCGAGCTGGCCAAGCTGGCGCATGGCCAGATTATCGTATTCTTTACCCAGGACGCCATCCTTGCTAGCCGCGACGCCCTCGAACTTTTGTTGGCCCCGCTTCTCCGCTCTCCGTCCGTGGCTTGTGCCTACGGCCGGCAGCTTCCGGAGAAAAACGCCAGTCCCGTCGCCAGACATCTGCGGAGCTTTAATTACCCCCTGGAGTCTTCCATCAGAAGGTATGACGACCGGCGGCAATATGGTTTAAAAACCGTCTTCATTTCCAATTCCTTCGCCGCTTACAAAAGGGAATCCCTGGCGGAGGTCGAATACTTCAAGAACGGTTTGATTTTTGGCGAAGATACATGTACTTTGGGGAGGCTTCTGGCGGCCGGGCACGAGGTGGCGTATGTCGGCGAGGCGGCAGTGTACCATAGCCATAATTACTCTCTCGCCGAAGAGTTTCGACGGTCTTTTGATATTGGCGTCCTCCACAGTTCCGAGAAATGGCTGCTCGACACCTACGGTCAGGCGGAGGGCGTCGGAGTGAAATATGTCCGCTCGCTGTTTTCCATGCTGGTCCAGGAGAAACGGTATTCTCTCTTTCCCGACTGCCTGCTGCGCAATGTCCTTAAAATGATCGGCTACAAACTCGGAAGATCCTACCAGCAAATACCTGGAGCCTGGCGACCTGTTTTCAGCATGCACAGGCTGTGGTGGCAGAAATACCAATAAATGACGACGTATCAAGGGGTTCGGATCGAATACCCCCGGCGTCGATTACCTATAATGAAATATGCTGTCCATTAATCTTCGAGAACAGAGTTCTCTCATCGCCAGATTTCTCCATCTCTTCGATTGCCTGTTGGCGGTCGGCTATCTCACCCTGCTGGTCTTCTGGTACCGCGTTCCCTGGAGCCCCTATTATACCCGTCTGGTGATCATCACCTTTGTTTTGTGCTTCATCAGCTTTCAATCGTTTCAGCTGTATCGTTCCTGGCGGGGCTGGAAATATTTCCTCGAATTTTTGGTTATCCTCAAGGCCTGGTTTGCCGTTATCGGGCTTTTGTTGTTTTATTTCTTTATCTTCAAGATTTCCATCGCCTACTCCCGCGTGACGTTCCTGATCTGGTCGACCACCACCCCCCTGTTGATATTTGCTCTCCATGTCGTGGCCAGGAAACTGCTCCGGATGATCCGTCAGAATGGCAAGAATGTCCGTCGGGCGGTAATCGTCGGGGCCGGAGATCTGGGGCTGAACCTCCTGAAACAGGTGGAAAACATGCCCTGGGCGGGAATAGAGGTGCTAGGGTTTTTCGACGATAAAATCGATGATGAGAAAACGTCCGAAGTGCACCACAAGCCCATTCTCGGCAACACCGCGGCAATCACCGAGTTCCTCGACCTGCACGATATCGATTATGTCTATATTGCCTTGCCGATGCGGGCGGAAAAGAAGATCTTCAGAATTCTTCGGGAATGCCGTTCCCTCGGGGCTCGCATCTATCTGGTGCCGGATCTCTATGTCTTTGGCCTGCACCACGCCGAGATTCAGTCCCTCGGAGATCTCCTTATTCTTAATTTTAACCCGAATACCGAATGGAAGCGGAGTTTCGATCTGATATTTTCAGTTGCAGCACTGATCTGCACCTTGCCGATAACCCTGGTCATTGCCCTGCTGGTCAAGCTCAGTGACGGCGGTCCGGTTTTTTATCGCCACAAAAGGATTACCTCTGCCGGAAAGACCTTTAATTGTTTAAAATTTCGGACGATGCGGGTCGGTGCGGACCAGGAATTGAAAAAACTACTGCAGGAGAATGAAGAGCTTCGCCGGGAATGGGAGCAAAGTTATAAACTGAAAAACGATCCGCGGGTGACGGCCATCGGTCGGTTTCTGCGCAGAACGAGCCTTGACGAACTCCCTCAGTTTATCAATGTGATCCGCGGCGATATGAGTGTGGTCGGCGCCCGACCGATAGTCGGTAAGGAACTCAGCGAATTCTACAAGGACAGCGCCGGCCGATACTGTTCGATGAAACCGGGGATAACCGGGCCATGGCAGGTAGGTCGTCGTTCCGACGTCGATGAATACGAGGAACGAGTAAAGCTGGATGATTGGTATATTCTCAACTATTCTCTCTGGACCGATATCAAAATCATAATCAAAACCGTGTACTGCATGCTCAAGGGCAATGGCGCTTATTAGATGCAGGTGATTGCCCGGATTGACGGACGTGATCCCCGAAGGAGTAAATACCAATGGTGCAGAATATCTTTGCCGGAAAAAAAATAGTCATTGCGGTTTGCGGGTCAATAGCCGCATTCAAAGTGGCGGGGTGGGTCAGCGATCTGGCCAAGGAAGAGGCGATGGTTACGGTGGTCATGACCGGTTCGGCGACGCAGTTTGTCACGCCGCTGACCTTTGCCGCCCTGTCTGGTAACGATGTCCATACCGGTATGTTTGGTGAGAGCAAAAATGACGTGATGGCTCACATCAGCCTCGGCCGGGATGCCGATGTCGTGTTGATCGCCCCGGCGACCGCAAACAGCATGGCCAGACTTGCCCAGGGAATGGCCGACGATCTCGTCACCACCATGGTCTTGGCGTCACGGGCAAAGATCCTGATCTGTCCGGCGATGAATGGCCGGATGTACGGTCATCCGGCGACCCAACGAAACATCGCGACCCTGAGGGAATACGGGTATACCGTCATCGAACCGGCCTCCGGGATGATGGCCTGCAAGGAGGAAGGGGAAGGAAGGCTTCCCGAATGGGAAAGTGTCAAGGAACAGCTGGCGCAAAGTCTCTGTCCCCAGGATCTGCAAGGGCTGCGGGTGCTGGTCACCGCCGGCCCCACCCGCGAGCCCCT
>JBBRGP010000229.1:0-4903 GCA_038224105.1 Desulfobulbales bacterium
GTATTCCCAGGTCATCCGTTGTTTGTTCAGGCGCCGGTCAACAACAAAAAGCCGGTGCCGATCGACGAACTCCTGGTCGATAAAGGCGTTGATGAACATCGCGTCGCAGAAGTTTTCCCGCACCGAGAAAATGAACTCTCTCCCCCGACCGGTCGCCTTGTTGAACGCTTTTCTCGCGTACTTATCAGCTATTCGCTGATAATCATATGATATTTTACCGTCTTCGGCCTGCGTCTCAAGATAGCTGAAAAGACGCATGCCCAAGGCATAGGGATTGAGACCGACCCGAGGCATGGAGGTCACCTTGGCGTTGATCACCGCATAGTCCACCTCGTGCCCGTTAATCCGGTCATCCTGCAAAAAGAGCGTATCATGCCAATAACTTGCCCAACCTTCGTTGAGAATCTTGGTGCGAATCTGCGGTTGAAAATAGAGGGAGGTGGCGCGGATCACCTCGATTACCGAGAGCATCCATTTATTCTCATCCCGACGTAAAAATTTAGAGTTTTCCATCAAAAACTGCAGCAGATCCATGCGGCCGGTCACACTCCTTTCCCTGGTGGCCCGGTCGAACAGGGATTCGAACTCGGCATGCTTTCTCTTGACATAGCCGATGAAGCGCTCTTCGCCGTCCTCGGGAAATTCTCGAAGAAACTTATTATACTGTTCTATTTCAGCGACATAGGCGGATATCGACTTCTTCTCCCGGTCTTGCAGAAAGACATCGAAATAGTAATCGACCATCGACATCTTCCTGCCGTTTCGTGACAAAGATGAAAGCATGTCAAAATACCCGACCAGATTGTCGATGGACCTGGCAAACTCGATGATATAGTCGACCCACCGGCCTTTTTCCGATCGGAATTTGGCAATCAGTCGTTTATCAGCCAGAGCCTTGCCGGCAAAGTCGTAATCCCAGGTATGGCGGAAGAACAGATTGTTTTGAAAAAAGTCGATATGGCCGATTACATGATAAAAGATCATCACGTTCAACCAGTCCGGATTATTGTCGTTGTAAAAGGAGATCGGCGGCCGGGTGTTGATCACCGTTTCGTAGGGATTGTTGGGATAGAGTTCGTACTGCCCCTGCTCCTTCAACACCTCGACATCCTGCACCCAGTAATCGTAAAGAGTCGGAATCATATTCTTCGGCGACAGCTGGAGGAAGTCGCGATTGGTGACAATATATTCGAGGCTTTGATCCTGAAAACGCAGGCCGGCATCACGGGCCCGCTCTTTACACCCTTCCATGATCTTCTTGGCATGTTGACTGACCAGTTCCATAACACCTCGCAATGAGCGTAAGTCGTCGGGCGAAAATGAGTGCAGGCGAAATCAGGAGATCAGGTCCCGGATCCCCGTGATAAGCCGCGACTCGGTGGTATCCTTAGATATGACGTCAAGACGCAGCAGCGCCTTTTTTTCCTCAAGCAGACCGGATTTTCGGAGATACTTCTCGACCTCGGTCTGGCCGGAGATTCCGTAGCCGTTCTCGGCAATGGTGATGCCGACCCGGCTGGCGTAGACGAGCATCTTCTGCAGCTCGGGAATGGCTTTTTCCCCTTTGGTATCCCAATCGTCGCCATCGGTTCCGTGAAAGACATAGATATTGTTGTCCCGTTCCAGGGTTTCATCCTCGACTATTTTATTGACCAGCCGGTAGGCGCTGGAAACCTGGGTGCCGCCGGCGACGCTGGAATTGTAATAGGTCTGGAAATTATCGACCTCCTTGGCTTCGGTATCGTGGAGGATAAACCGGGTTTGCACCTGGTTTTTATACTGATAGATGAGCCACGAATAGATAAGAACATGCTGGTTGACCACCAGTTCGGTGGGCTTGCCGCCCATCGAGCCGGAATAGTCACGGACGAAGAATACCACCGCCTGGGATTCGTAGTCCTTTTCCTTGGAGAGGATCCGGTACACCCGGTCATTGGGAGAAATTACCAGGTTGCGACTGTCTATTTGTCCCTGTCCCGTAATGCGCCGCAGGGCGATGTTGGTCTGGATGACGCGCCTCAAGGTTGATTTCTTATCAAGGATCTGCCCGAAGCCTCGGTGCTTATCGGTCAGATCGTAGGTATATTTGGTCAGGGAGCGTTTCTTGCCCTTATCTTTCAGATTGGGCAATTCGAACTGTTCGGTGAGAATGCGTCCCAGATCGTAGGCGTTTGACTCCACATCATGAGCCCCGCCATCCCCCTGGCCGGCGCCGCCCTGACCGCCTTTTTCGGGGCGCACCGGCTGTTCACCGATGACCTCCCCTTCCTCGCCCTCCCCGGCCCCCCCTTGTCCGCCGCCCTGGCCGTCACCGCCACCCTCCCCTTCTTCCTCGACGTGAACCCGGTCATGAAGCAGCTTTTCCTCCACCGTGGTCGGAACGATGACTACTTTATCATCACCGTCCTGCCCCGGTTTGACCATTTTGCCGATCCGGATTTTCCGGGGGAAACCATCCTTTTCCCGCTGCTTGTCCCGCTCCAGCAGATAATCGAGGGACTGGACCGAGGTCAGGGCCAGGAGCCGCGGCGGCGAAGCGTCGTGGAGCATCTCCGGATCGTTATAGCTATAGAGACCGCGGATAACCGGCCGGGAGATGCAGAGGTGGTCGTCACTCAGGTCCAGCAGGTCCAGCTCACGGCGGATCATGCCGTCCTGTTCGGGAGTAAGTCCCTGTTGGTGCAGGGTACGGTAGAGGGCCCAGAGTTTGTTCTTCATCTGTCTCGTCACCCTTGGTGGTGGGTTAGCCCCTGAGAAAAATTAATGGTGCGTTTTCCTCAATTATTTTTCGTGCCGGGACCGATACCCCTTCTGGGGGGTACTCAAAGGAGCCCCGGGAAGCGGGGGCGGAGGCTATCAGTTCTCGTCGACCTGGGTGCAGAAATATTCAATGGTCTTCTGAGCACAGGTGGTACAGTAGCCAAGTTTTTTGAGCATCGTTTCGATCATCCGGTCATAGAGTTTCTGGTTTTCTTCGTTGGTGCGATTAGCCAGGGCCCCGATAAGGCTGCCGGACCCGGCGATGTCCGACTTGAGACGCACGTCGGTTACCGCCTTGACCAGTTCGAGATTGTCCATGAAGTCATAATCCGGCCTCACCGAGATCTTCTGCCCGTAGATCTTGCGAATGGAGGTCCGAAACGAATCTTTCTGCTCCCGGGTCTTGAGGCCGAGGCAATCCTCGACCGAATTGATGTACCGCTCGTCGATTTTCAGGGCCTGCAGGTCGCCGGTCTGGGGGTTTTTATACTTCCACATCTTGTCGGCCCCAAGGTTCTCGGCATCGATGCCAATGATCATGTTGACATAATTCATCACATCCTTCCGGATCGCCAGGGGTTCGTCCATGTAGGCGTTGAACATCTCGGTCATGATCCGCTCGCGATACAAGCCCTTGGCAATTTTCAGATCGTCGAGAAATTTCGCCCGGTCTTTGGCCTCCGAGACATAGTCGAGAATGACCCGTTCAAAGGCATGGAAGGCATCGTAGGCAAACATGCATTTGCCTTCGTTGGTCTCCGAACTCTCAAGCATCAGCTGGATGGAACGGCCGAGATTTCTCTGGCCGAGGCCCTTCTGCCCGAACCGCTTGGTGATATCGTGTTCCTGACTGAGGGTGTCGATGACCTCGGAAAGGGTCTTGAGACTCTTCTCGCCGGCCACCTCCCCGGCCGCCAGCTTCATTGTTTCGATGGGCGTCAGTTTCTCCGACCGGGGCAACCGGGTCAACACCGACGCCACGGAAGCGGCGTAGTTGAGATTGGGATCCTGGTGCATGACATCGCCGGTCAGGGTGGTCTTCGACTCGTTGCCGATGGCATAGGTGGTCAGATCTTTCTGCAGGACGTAGTTGGTGTTGTGGGAAACGTAGCAGATCCGGCACCGGTCGACGATCGGCGCCTCTTCCTTTTCGGCGAGGAAGCGGTTGAATTCCGAGTTGTTGCTGGTGGCGACGATGAGGCTGTCGATCGGCCACTTATAGCCGTCGATCTCGATGCAGCGGTTCTGAATAATGCCGAGATAGACCTGCACCAGATCCTTTTTGTTCTTGTAGATCTCGTCGCTGAAATGGATGCCGCCGCCGGCGACCCTCGCCAGGGCTCCGCGCCGCAGATCGAAACGATACGGGTTATTGGTATCGGTGATGTGCAGCAACCGCTGGATGGACTCTTCACCGAGCAGGTCGACCGCCGACGAGGTGATTTTATCCTTGGCCGGGTACTTGCCGGTTACCGTCCCAAGACTCTCAATCAGCGGCACCGGGACGATATCGATGAACTCGAGCATGTCGTCGAGGTTGTTGCCGGTGTATTCCCGGATATTATTCCAGATATAGGCGGTGTCGGCACCGAGGGGCCGATAGTTTTCGTACCAGGCCGCCAGCATATCCTTGTCGACCCGGTATCTTCTCGCCAAAAATTGCGCCGATTCATCCCGCGATTCCTGAAGATTCATGGCGAGCACCATCGGGTCTTCATAGGTCTGCGATTCGATAGTGGTGATATTGCCGTAGGACCCAAGCTTATCAAGCTGGGTAAACCGGAAGGTATACCTTCGGTTGCCCGGCCGCGACAGAAACTGGCGATACAGTTTGCAGAGGTATTCGACCAGAAAGGTCTTGCCGTTGCCCGGTTCGCCGACCAGGACGAAGGCCATTTCGCTCGACGACCCCCCCTCGGAGGCGTCCTTGATAAAGGAGACGAAGGAGTTGATCTCGTCATACATCCCGACAATATGCTTGGGCCCGTTGCGGAATATCTTGAAGTCAAAGGTGTTTTTCCCATTGACCATAACCTTGTCAATCTCCCCCTCCAAAATCATGCGGCTGACGCTCTGAAAAGCGTTTTCGAATACCCGCTCCCTTTTTTTGACCGAGGTGATATGGTAATGGAGTGAATTGTTC
>JBBRGP010000230.1:0-4862 GCA_038224105.1 Desulfobulbales bacterium
CTCCGTGCACCACCCTTATTGTCCCGTGGGACAGAATTGAATTCTGTCCCCGGCTGACTAGAATGTTGGTGCACGGAGTGCACCCTACGAAGAACAAATGCCATCTTCAATGTAAATGCGAATTAGATCTTTGCCACCACCATTTTCAGGGGAATGACATGCAGGGATCGGCTCTGCTGCTCGGTATAGCCGAGCGACCAGCTGGTGCACCGGTAGGTATTGCCGATTAATGTTTCGATATCTTTGACTATTCCTTTGACGTTGATGACCGGATGACGGGAAAAAACCTGGGGCAACCCCTGGGTGAGATTGCAGGCGAGACAGCGGTTTGGCCGCTCATGCAGGCGCAACTCCAAGATCAGGCTGTCGCCCCGGGTTTCACGGTATGCCAGTTCGATGTCGTAGGCACCCTCGCCGGCATCGCCGAACAGCGCGTCAAAAAACTCGTTGGCCCTTTCCTTGGGAAAAATCTTCGCCAGATTTTCCTTGTTGAGAACTGAAATCAGTGGGTCGGTGATCATACTTTGTATCGTCCAGTATTGTGCCGTTAATGGGGGAAACTGTTGATTATCACGGAGTTCACGGGGTACTATACCAGTGAGGGCGATTTTGTCAACCGGTGTTGCGACGGGTACGGCCCTGTGTTAAAGTAGCCGCCATGAAAACCGATCCCATTTCCCGACCTTCCGCCACCGCCTCGACGGGAGTAAACCTGCAGCAGCTCAACGAGTCGCAATACGAGGCGGTGACCGCGACGGAAGGCCCGGTACTGGTGATAGCCGGCGCCGGGAGCGGCAAGACCAGGACCCTGGTCTATCGAGTTGCCCACCTCGTCGAACAGGGCGTCGCCCCCGAGTCGATTCTGTTACTTACCTTCACCAGAAAATCGAGCCAGGAGATGTTGTGGCGGGCCGGCCGGCTGCTCAACGAAAACTGCAACCGGGTGGTGGGCGGAACCTTTCACGGCGTCGCCAATATGCTGCTTCGGCGCTATGGTGCCCAACTCGGCTTCAGTTCTTCCTTTACCATCATCGACCGCTCCGATGCCGAAGGGATCATCAATCTCCTGAAATCGTCCCTGGGACTCGGCAAGAAGGACAAACGCTTCCCCTCGCGGCGGGTGGTCATCAACATCATCAGCGGTTCGATCAATAAATCGATCGACCTGGAAGAGCTGGTCACCGAGCAGTACAACCATCTCGCCGAACATCTGGAAGACATTCTCACCCTGCACAGCCATTATCAGAAGTTCAAGTTCGACCACGGCTTGATGGACTACGACGACCTGCTGGTCAACTGGAAGCGGCTGCTGGTCGAACTGCCGGAGGTGCGCCAGGCCATCTCGACGCGGTTTTCGCATATCATGGTCGACGAGTATCAGGACACCAACCTCATCCAGGCCGACATCATCCGGCTGGCCGCGGCTACCCATGAAAATGTCATGGTGGTGGGGGACGATTCACAGTCGATCTATTCTTTCCGGGGCGCCGATTTCTACAATATCATGCGGTTCCCCAAGGTCTTCGCCAACGCCAGGATCATCAAGCTTGAGGAAAACTACCGGTCAACCCAGCCGATTCTCTCCTTTACCAACGACATTATCAGGAATGCCGCGGAAAAATATACCAAGACCCTGTTCACTGCCCGCGAGGGCGAGCAGCGGCCGATGCTCTTTGCTGGCGCCGACGAGCGGGAGGAAGCGGCCTTCATCGTCACCACGGTGCGCAAGTTGCTCGCCAAAAATATTGCTTTGCAGGACATCGCCGTGCTTTTTCGCTCAAGTTACCATTCCTACAAGCTCGAGCTGGCCCTGGCCTCGGCCGACATCGACTACGAGAAGCGGGGCGGCCTGAAACTGACCGAGTCGGCGCACATGAAGGATATGATCGCCTTTATGCGGGTGCTGGTCAATCCCCAGGATACCCTGTCCTGGAACAGGATCCTGCTGCAGCTCGAACATGTCGGGCCGACCACCGCCCAGAAGATCTCGGCGGCCATCGCCCGGGCGGCCGATCCTTTCCAGGCCCTGGCAGCCTATCCGGCCGGCAGGAACTGGCAGGAACCTTTCGCCCGACTGGTGCACCTGTTTCACGACCTGCTCGCTGATCACCACCGCCTGGCGGCCCTCTACGAAATCGTTCTCAAATATTATGAGCCGATCTTCGAGCGGCTGTACAGCGATGATTTTCCCAAGCGTCGGAAGGACATCGACCAGTTGAAGAGCATCATGGACGGCTATGAGGATCTGCAGAGCTTCATCGACGACACCAGCCTCGACCCCCCTGAGGAGGGCGGTTCCGATGGCCAGGGGTTGGAACGGCTCGTCCTGTCGACCATTCACTCCGCCAAGGGGTTGGAGTTTGAGGCGGTCTTCGTTATCGGCCTGGCCGATGGCCGTTTTCCCCATGCCTCGGCGATGTTCGGCGAGCAGTGGGAAGAGGAGCGGCGGTTGCTTTATGTGGCGGCGACGCGGGCGAAAACCTTCCTCTATCTGACCTATCCGCGGCAGTTGATGACCCAGGATCGCCAGTTCCGCCGGACCGGGATGTCGCCCTTTTTGGGCGAGCTCAGCGCCGGACTCTATGAACGGATCGGCGACCGGTCGATGGTCGAACCATCCGTCTTCACCTTCGCCAGAGCCGAGGAAGATTTTACCGACATGGCCCGAAAAACCCGCCCCAAAAGACTGGAAATGGCCGATTTTTCCTTGGGTTGCAAGGTCAACCACCCCTTTTTCGGGAACGGCTCGGTGACCAAGTTGTCGACGGGGCGATCGCTCGACATCCTCTTCGACCGGCATGGCGTCAAGACCCTGCACCTCGATTACGCCAAACTGACGATTCTTTGACAGCCGGGCTCCCGAGACCACCGGGCTTACTTCATCCCTTTTCCTTCTTCCCGGAGCAGATCCATGAATATGACCTATGCGCAAGTATTGACCCATCTCGATGGTTTGCAGATTCATAAAATCAAGCTCGGCCTTGAGGCGATGCAGTCGTTTCTCGACGCGGTCGGCCGGCCGGAACAGGGGCTGCGCTTTGTCCATGTCGCCGGGACCAACGGCAAGGGCTCGGTCTGCGCGGCGCTCACCGAGGTGCTCGGAAGGGCCGGCTACCGGGTCGGGCTCTACACCTCCCCCCATCTCAGCAGTGTCCGGGAGCGGCTCCGCATCGGCCAAACCTCTATCGATGAAGCGACCTTTGCCGAACTGGGGACGAAAATCATCCGGGTCCTGGCGGGCGAACAGATCACTTACTTTGAATTCACCACCGCCCTGGCGCTGCTCTGGTTCGCCGGGTCGAAGGTCGATCTGGTGGTGTTGGAAACCGGACTCGGCGGGCGACTCGATGCCACCAATGTCGTCACCCCGCTGGTGTCGGTGATCACCAGCGTCAGCATGGACCATGAGGCCTACCTCGGCCATACCCTGGCTGAGATCGCCGGGGAGAAGGCGGGGATCATCAAGGCCGGGGTGCCGGTGGTATCCGGGGCGATCCATCCGGAGGCAATGCCGGTAATTGCCAGGGTCAGCCGCGAGCGGCAGGCCCCCCTCCACATTCTCCGTCAAGAATTTGACTATGTCGGTGATGCCGATGGGTCCTGGACTTGGCGCGGGGGAGAGCCCTTCGGCAACCGCTGGATCGCCGGGCTCCGGACCTGTCGGGCGAGCCTGGTCCAGCAGGAAAACGACTCCCTGGCTATTGCCACCCTGCAAATCCTTGAAAGTAAGGGGTTTCCGGTAAACGAACCAATCCTTCTTGCCGGCCTTGCCGAGGTCCGCTGGCCGGGTCGGATGGAGTACTTCGAGCAGCTCTACCCGTCGGCAACGGCGCAACCCCCAGGGGGAGGGAAGGGCACCAAAAAAATCCGGTATCTCCTCGATGGGGCCCATAACCCGGACGGTGTCAAAAATTTGGTACATACCGTGACGGCCAAATTTTCATATCACCGGTTGATTGTCGTATGGGGATCGATGAGCGATAAGGATTTGGCTTTGACGCTCGGGGCGATCGCCCCCCTGGCCGACGAGCTGATCCTGACCAGACCCCATGGTGAACGGTCTGCTCGTCCCGAGCAATTACTCGCGTATCTCGGCGAGGAGGAGAGGGGCAGGGTCCGTTGTGTGGCCGAGGTGCCGAAGGCGCTCCTTACCGCCCAGGAGATCGCCGCCGAGGGCGATCTCCTCGTCGTCGGCGGCTCTCTCTACCTTATCGGTGAGGTGCGCCACCTGCTGCTTGGAGATCTCCTGTAGTGGCAAGGGATTACGCTGATTTCACCGCTCCGGACGATGATCAAATCCGGAGTGAACGGGCCAAGGCCAGGGAACTGCGCAAGACCAGGTGGTGGCAGCAGAAGACGGCCTCCGGCTCCTGCCATTACTGCGGGAAAAAGTTTGCCCATCAGGATCTGAGCATGGACCATCTGGTGCCGCTGGCCCGAGGGGGCCGATCGACGAAAGGAAACCTCGTGCCGTCATGCAAGGAGTGCAACACTCTCAAAAAAACCATGCTGTCCATCGAGTGGCAGGAGCATCTGGACCGGCTCCCCCAAATAAGGGGTTGAAAAAGGGGGCCCGGCGGAACTTTTCTTCTCGCATGTTTGGCCGATTTGGTTTAAAAACCTTGAGCAGATTTTCGAATTTGAGTAATCAACTCACCATACGGACGGGTAGCTCAGCTGGATAGAGTGTTGGCCTCCGAAGCCAAAGGTCGCGGGTTCGAATCCCGCCTCGTCTACCAAGAAATTCAGGCACTTATCGTTCTTTTCGGTAAGTGCCTTTTTTATGACCCAACACTATACCCAACACAATAAACAAAAAAGCCCAATCCTCAAAAGATAACCGGGCCGGGTATTTGTTCGAC
>JBBRGP010000231.1:0-4850 GCA_038224105.1 Desulfobulbales bacterium
CCCCCCGTGCAGGCTACTTCCTGCAGTCCTCCTTGACAGCATGGCGCTTGTCTGCGACACTACACTTTCGAGTTGCGAGTTTTTATCCCCGGTTTGAGTTCCTTCTTCACGACAACAAACGCCGTCCGCAGTGGCCGGCAGGTAAAGCTGTGTCTGCACAGGAGTCCGTTCGCAACGGATAGGAGGTGGCTCGTTGTCAGGCGAGCCGCCGTAATGCTGCATCCATCCACTAACCGCATGGAGGCCTCAATGAACAAAAACACCGCCAACATTTCCTCACCCCTGATCGATCGCCGCAGTTTTCTCCGGGCTTCGGCCGGTACCGCCGCCTGGCTGGCGATGGGCGGTTTGGCCGGTACTGCCCACGCCGCCGCCTCATCCCATGTTTTACCCCCACTTCCCTATGCCGAGAATGGTTTGGCACCGGTCATTACCGCCCAGACCATCGGTTTTCATTACGGCAAACATCACCAGGGGTATGTGGATAACCTCAACAAGCTGGTCGCCGGCACGGAATTTGCGGAACTGACGTTGGAAAAGATTATCGCCGGTACCGCCGGACGGCCTGAAAAAGCAGCAATCTTCAACAATGCCGCCCAGATCTGGAACCACACGTTCTACTGGAAAAGCCTCAAACCGCAGGGTGGGGGCGAACCGCCTGCCGCCCTCAAACAGAAAATCGAGGCATCGTTTGGCAGCGTCGACGCCTGCCGCAAGGAGCTTGCCGCCGCGGCCGTCTCCCAGTTCGGCAGCGGGTGGGCCTGGCTGGTTCTTGATGGCGACAAGCTCAAGGCAGTAAAGACCGCCAATGCCGAAGTCCCCGTGACGGCAGGCCTGAAACCCCTGCTTACCGTCGACGTGTGGGAGCATGCCTATTACCTGGATTATCAGAATCGGCGCGCCGATTACGTCAACGCCGTGCTCGACAAACTGATAAATTGGGAGTTTGCCCTGCAGAACCTCGGCTAAATTCCCAGCCGCCGGCTGCCCGGCCTGCGCTGCGGCCGTTTGCCGAGGCCATGCGGAACTGAAAATAATGGTTATTGTTGTGGTTGCCGGTGACTTGCCCGTGGCTGGCCGCCGGCGGATTTTCCGCGGGCTGAAAATGATCGCCCCGGCATGGGTATGAATCAGGTGAAAATATTCATTTCTTCGAGGAAAGGTCGCCATGGAAATTCAAAACATCAGCCCCAAAGCCTTGGCCGAAAGAATCCGCTGGGGCCAGAAACTCTATCTTATCGATACCCTGCCGGACGATCATTTTCAGAAGGTCCGGCTGCCCGGCAGTCGCAATGCCTGCGTTTATCAGGCGAATTTTCTCAGTCAGGTGCAAAGCATCATCGAGGATCGGGAGGCCGAAATCGTTGTCTATGGCTCCAGCCTCAGATCCCGGGATGCCGCCACCGCCGCTGACAAGCTGCAACGGGCCGGTTACCGGCAAATTGCCATACTCCTGGGCGGGATCGAAGGCTGGCGCGACAGCGACCAGTCCCTCGAAGGGAATGAGCCGGATGCGACCGTCGATCCGCTTACCCGGGTCAGGCTTGAACCCGGTACCTTTACCCTCGATCTCGGCCAGAGCACGGTCGGCTGGACCGGCCGGAACAGGAATTCCAGCCACATCGGTGCTCTTCGCTTCAGATCGGGGCGGCTTGTTATGACCGATGCCGGTTTCACCGGCAGCCTGACGGTCGATATGACCAGCATGGAGAACCACAACCTGGCCGGCGATCCGCTGCAGGCAGTATTGCTTGCCCACCTCGAATCCGATGATTTTTTTCTGGTCGAGGACTTTCCGGAGGCCATCTTGACGATCAGCGAGGCGCGTCTTTCGGACGAGACCTGTCCGACCGCCGCCAACTGCGATGTTGTCGGCGAGCTGCTCCTGCGGGGGGTGACCAAAAGCATCTCCTTTCCGGCTACCGTCACCACCTCGGCCGGAGCGGTCTGGCTGGAAGCGCATTTCGATCTGAATCGGACCGATTGGGGAATTATCTATGGCTCGTCCCGGTTCTTCGAACATTTGGGAATGCATCAGGTTTTCGAGGCGATCAGCATCTCCCTGCGACTCGTGTTGACGCGTGGGTAAGGGGCGGCGCAGGTGGGCGGTGCGGCCGGGGCGGGGCATGAGCCATCGGCTGAAAACGGTGGCCGTCGCCACGACCTTGCTTTGGACAATGGCTGCTGCCGGGGGGGCGGCCGAAGAACTGGCGGTCGGGCGCTTCGCCGCCGAGGGCTTGACCGGCTGGGAACCAAAGGAATTCAAAGGTCCGACGGAGTACCGGCTGATTCCGGAAAATGATCGTGTTGTCGTTAAAGCCACCAGCCGGGCGGCGGCCTCGGGACTGGTCAAGAAGATCAGCTTCGATCCCCGCCGCTATCGGTACCTGCGCTGGTCGTGGAAGATTGACCAGACAATACCGGCAGGCGATGAAACGACCAAGGCCGGGGATGACTATGCTGCCCGGCTCTACGTGGTATTTGCCGGCAAATTCTTCTGGCAGACCAAGGCCATTAACTATATCTGGGCGAACCACCTGAAGAAAGGGGATGTCATCGCCAACGCCTACACCGCCAGCGCCATGATGGTCGCGGTTCAGTCCGGACCGAGCGCCGCCGGACAATGGCGGTTCGAGGAGAGGGATATCTTCGCCGACTACAAAAAACTGTTCGGCACCGACCCGGGCGAAGCCAGTGCCATCGCCATCATGACCGACACCGACAATACCGGCGGCAGCGCCACAGCCTGGTACGGTGATATCACCCTGTCCACCGGCAGGTGATCTATCAACTGGTCGAGAACGAGGTGTTGCGGGCGATCAGAAGAGAAAGCCGGCTGCTCATCGATCCCTGCTGTCTTTACGAGTTCCGCAATAAAGGCAAGCTGGCGTGATGCCGGCTCGCCGCTCGCCCCGAAAGGGTGCGCCAGGGGAGCATTCCCGGTAGCTTCCATCGGGAAGGATACCTGAAGGGTTGTAAAGTTGCCGGAAGGCTCAGGGAAGGTTGGCCAGGTCCGTGGCTTTGGTGAAGGCTTTTTCCAGGTCCGGCAGGTGACTGGTGTCTGGGACTACCTGGATATATTGGACAATTCCTTGTTTATCGACGAGGATAACCGCCCGGGCCAGCAGCCGCGAGCTGTCGATGAGCAGGCCGATCGACCGGCCGAATGCCCCCTCTTTATAGTCCGAAAGATACTGGATGTCCGTAAGTTTTGCCTCCTTGGCAAACCGCACCTGGGCAAAGGGTGTGTCCCGGCTTATGGTAATCCGTTTGACGGTAGCCGGCAGTTTGTCGCCTTGCTCGCCAAGGTAATGGGTCTGCTCCTCGCATACTCTGGTATCGACGGAGGGGACGAAACTGAGGAAAAGAACGCCGCCCTGGTTGTCACTGAGGTTGACGGGCTTCATGGTCTTTGCGTCAATCAGGCTGGAGGCCGGCAGCTTCTGCCCGACCTCGATGCCGGTACCGGTCAGCGCCAGTTTTTCACCCTGTCTGACCACCTGGGTGCCGGGGGCGACGCTCTGCGAATCGATGGTCAGAGGACTCTGTTTTGTGGCACAGGCGGAGAGCAAAAGGGTAAGGGTGAGGCCCAACGGCAAAATGTCCATCTGTCTCAACATGTTTTACCTCCCATTTCTTCGAGTATGCTTGCTTGAATATCCCGTCGAGGGTTGCTGTTTTGGCTTCTCACCGGTGCATAATCACGCAAAGGTTTTTTACACGGCAGAGCCGCTTATTCGCATTTGCATTCAAGATGGCATTTGTTTTTCGTAGGGTGCACTCCGTGCACCAACATCCTAGTCAGCCGGGGTCAGAATTCAATTCTGTCTCACGGGACAATAAGGGCGGTGCACAGAGTGCACCCTACTTTCGAGCCAGCTTGAATGCTTATTGGAATTAGCAGCCGAGATCAGGCAGTCTGACAATTTTCAAGGCGTCGTTAACTTTCTCACCCGGTTTGTACCACGCTTTAATGACTTGTTTAACCTGTAAGTTCTCCAGGGATTTTACCCCGACCAACTCGGTTTCCGGGTTGATAAACATGGTGATGCCGGGACCTTTTCTCGGCCGCACGGTCAGGGAGTGATCGGCAGGGGCGAGACTATGCACCATGCCTTTGACGTACACATACTCCGGGTTCGAGCCATCTTCGGCGTATTCGCCTCCAAAGAGCGGCGCAGCCGGCAGCAGCCACAGGGCACCGAGCAGCAAAACAACCAAAAATGTTGGGGAACAAGGAAATTTTTTCATATGCGGCCTGTTTCGTCTAAAAGGAAAATGTTGATGATGCCTATCCAGCCTTACAGCGGCGGATTATCACTTGATAAGCATCGCCGGACCATTTTTCAATGCTCTCGTCAATTGCTGGAAGATCGGCCTGCAATCTATGCCCGGCCAGGCTAAAAAATTTATGACCAGGTCCGGAACCTAGTCCTCCTCGGTAGATATCCCAAGGTAAATTCCGCCATCCGCCGATTGCGTGTCCGGGGCCAAATCGCCTATTCTACCCGATCAACGCCCCCTGAAGGGTGAAAATACGAGGTGAAATTCTAAGGAAAAATCGAGTTGGCGTTACACGGCAGTCAATCATAAAAGTCCGGTTGGCGGAACCTCTGCAAAAACGTGCTGCCAACAAGGCATTGCAGCGGACAGGCCCTGATTACGTGTTCGGCATCGAAATTGTCGGAGGGATGCAGTTCGTGCAAAAAACAGTCAGAATAAAGAAAAAAATATCTCCTTTTTTTGCTGTGATAGGCATATCACTCTGTCTCGTCGCCTCAGTACCCCAAGCCGCGTCAATCCAATATTGTTTTCCTGTCCAACCGGTCGATAAAGCTGCATTTTCAAAC
>JBBRGP010000232.1:0-4775 GCA_038224105.1 Desulfobulbales bacterium
GCTGCGGTAATCATCGGCAGCCCCCTGTTCATCGTGCTGATCTTTGCCGAACTCGGCCTGGTTTTCTATCTCTCGGCCCGGGTTGAGAAAATTCAGGCGGCAACCGCCTCGGGGCTCTTTGTCGGCTACTCGGTATTGAACGGCCTCACCCTGTCGGTAATTTTCCTCGCCTACACCAATACCTCCATCGCCGGGACCTTTTTCATCGCCGCCGGGATGTTCGGGGCCATGGCGGTATATGGTCTGGTGACCAAGCGCGATCTCTCGGGGCTGGGGTCTTTCCTGTTTATGGGGCTGGTTGGCATCATTATCGCCTCGATCGTCAATATCTTCCTGAACAGCTCCAGTGTTCACTGGGCCATTTCCTTCTTAGGGGTCTTGATCTTCACCGGACTGACCGCCTATGATGTCCAGAAGATCAAACGGATCGGCGAAGAAGGAATACTCGCCCAGGGGGATGAGGTCGTCCGTAAAGGCACGGTCATGGGCGCGCTCACCCTCTACCTCGATTTTATTAACCTGTTCCTCATGCTTCTCCGCTTTTTCGGCGGCAGCAGGGATTAACCCGCCGCCAGGGCTTTTGCCCAGCGAGTGGAAAGAGCATGTCCGGCCGCCGGACATGCTCTTTTTGTTTCCGACAAGCTCAATTCGCACCCATGGATGGTGTAGTGCCGATTTTCATGGATCCTCTTCGGCAATGTGTCGCCGGTAATATTATGCCAGGCCGACTATCTTTTCCAGACGGGCTATCTCCCGGAGCAGTTTCTGTCTCTCCGCCTCGGCAAGATTTTCCTGCTGCAATTTCTTATGCAGGGCGAGCAGGATCATTTCCGCCCGGTATTCGTTGCAGGTGTATTGGCCGGGGAGAGAGTATGGTCTGTGATCCATGGGGTTTGCGGCTGAGCTTTCAGGCGAGATGGATGGCCTTGTCGATGCCGCTGTAGAGAAACCAGCAGGAGAAAACAAGCAGGAAGACGGCGCAGCCGCCAATCAGCTGGCGGTACGAGCGGTCACTGAAGAAGCGTTTGCCCTTGGCGATTCCGAAAGAAATGAGACAATACCAGGCAAGGTCGGCGAGGATATGGCCAAGAAAGAAGGCGGTTACCCCGATGATCCCGAACTTCATCGAGTGGACGATATAACCAAGGCCGATCGATGCCCACCACAGCAGCCAATATGGGTTCGCGGCGCTGAGAACGATTCCAGCAACCACCAGGTTTCTCGAACCTCGGGCGTCCGTCCGGCTATCCAGGCTGAGGCGCGGAAGGGAACGGAGCATGGATGTCGCCATCCACAGCAGCACTGCGCCGCCGGTCAGCGAAATGAGAATAAAAACGTCGTCGCGGACCAGAATCGGCGCCAGCCCCGACAACAGGGCGACAACCAGGGCCAGTTCCAGCAGGCCGTGGCCGAGGATCATCTTCGGACCGGCCAGGGCGCCGCGCCGGGAACTTTCGCTGACGGTGACGGTGAGCAGCGGACCGGGCATAAGGGCGCCGGAGAGGGCGAGAAGAAACGAAGTACAGAAGATGGTGAGCAGGGCGATTTCCATGTCACCATTTTTCCTCGGGACGTCGTTCCGGCACATATACCTTATCCCTTGTGCCGTCATTCCATTGCCGCGAGACATAGAGCTGGCAGTAACAGCTGCCGAACTCGCGGACATCCGGTTCCCGGTAAGCGCAGGGGCAGATGATGTCCCGGTCGGCCTCGGCATCCTCTTTGGCCAGGCGGCAGGGGCAGCACATATAGCTGTAGCGCTCTTTGTTTTTCAGGAGGGACTCAAGGAGAAACATGGTGGTTTTCCTGTCCCGATTGAAAAAGTAGCCTTTTGCCTCGTTGATTTTCTGTAACTGCCGGTAAAGGATCTCCGCATTCATATGTTCAGTGCCAGTTTCTTGGTGAGCGGGTCCTGCTGAAAACCGAGGATCGTCTTGCCCTTGCCGCCTGCGGGCACCTTATCGAAAAGATGCAGGAGTGGCAGATCTCGACATTCTAGCGTCTGCACGCCGCTACGGCAAGGAAAAGTAATGAAGATCCGGCCGCCGGGGAACCACTGCCTGAGACCACACCCTCCTGAAGAACCCTAAAAAAGGCGAAAATGCCAGGCCAGCCGGTCGTTCAGGCGCGGGCAGGCTACCGGCTTCGGTCACCTTCCGCGGCTGGCTCGGGAGAGATCTTTTTTAAGTCGACGTTTGAGCATAAGCCGGTTCAGATAGGTGAAGGGTGGCTGCGTTTTCAGGGCTTTGCCTGTCTTTGGCTGATATCGTAAGGAAATAAAAGTCAAACGGTCAAGATTCGGAGTCTTCAATTCCTTGATCTTTAACCGTAATATTCTAATTTTACAAACAGGAAGCTTCTATCGATGGCTGTCGATCAATAACAAAGAACGATACTGAAATCGGACAGGGTGTAATGGCCCGGAAGCGAACCGCATCGGGTAAAATCGCGTGATTATTCCTTGCGGTCGAGAACCTCTCCTCAGTTGTTCAGGACGAAATACCCTCAACATTCATCAGGGCAACATACAGGTCGTTCTGGAGGAGAGGATAGATATTGCCGTAGCAGTGGCCATGCCTTTTCCAGCAGGCCTGCCATGGCACGAAATAACGCTCGGTCCTGCCCCGGAACCCTTTCATGTCGATATCCAATCCGGCGACACAGAGGAGATTGCGGAGATCGTCCGAGCCGGTTGCGGCAAACAGTTCCCGGGTTTTGAAAAAATTGGACTGCAGGTGAACGAGGGTGGCGGCGAGTTGTGGTGTTTTATGGGCGACAATCCAGGGCATCAACGGCAGCAGCATGGGTAAAAACGGGTTCTGGCCGTGGCTCGGTTTGGCGGAGCCGGCAAAGCAGAAATATTCCGGTGTCAGAAATTCGCCGATCGGGCAGTTTTTTCCTGCCTTCCAGGGAAAATTTTTCGCATCGATTGCCTGGCGAAAACGGGGCGTTACCGGGTAGGTGACCAGCGGGCCGGAAACGGCGACAGGCAGATACTGCCGCTGCTCGTTGGGTTCAGCAATGGTCGCTATCTCGACCCGCAGAAAGTGCGGGTCATGATCTTTGGGGCCGTGGATCAGATAATCCGGCAAGGTGATCAGGAATTGACCGGCACTATTGCAGCTGAGATGAATATGCGTCTGGGCAAATTGATACTGCCGGAGATACGGGTCGATGAAATCCGCTGGTGTCTCCTCCTTTGCCATGGGACGCCTGCCATGGTCCTGCTGGCCGGGCAGGCCGCTGTATCCTCCCCAATTCTGTTCATAGGGGACCTTGGTCGACAGGACGATGATGGCATCATATTGGTGGGTCAGATCCTGTAGTGCAGGAACAGGATCATCGAGACTATTGCCGAGACGGCCCCCCGGCGGTGCCAATTTTCCCGATTTGACCAGAATCGGCCCATGAAAGCCAAGGGAAAGACAGAGTTTTTTCAACCGCGGCACAAGATCATAAGCGGCGATCAAGCGACCGCGGATGGTGCAGGAGGGGATTAGCTGTTCCAGTTCAGATGATATTGATGTCATTGCGAACAATCCTGATGGTATGGGCACGACCGGTCCTGGCTAGACACTTCCGGATGTCCGGCCATTTCCACCTTGCCTTGCAGTACGTTTTTAAAGAGAAAAAAAACCGTTCCTCGCCAGCCCCCTGTTTACATAGCAAATCTGGGACCAGATCGAAATACGCCGAGCCTCGATCGGCGTGATGAGATATTTGCAGCCTTCCTGCAACAGTTCGCTTTAATGCAAATAACAATTTGAAATAACTATATTAATAGCTTCCTCAAAAGTTGTTTCGGCGCCTTGGGACGGGTGGCGGGATACAAGAGATCTTTGCCAATAAACCCGGGGGTGGCCGGCTCCGCGCGCGAAATTTCTGGTGTGGACCGGTATAGAATTGGTGTCTGAGAAAACTGGATAAAACAGCTACCCGGCCGTAACTCCGCTATAAATGGGATTCGTGTAGAAAAGGTGACACATTCCGGCGATCAGACGGGCAATGGCGATAAAAGGTGACAGATGTCCGAAGCTGATGAGGGACAGTCGGTATTTTTCCTCAATTTGGTTTTTGTTCGGGACTGACACAAGAGGGGAGAAGATGGCAGTTATTAGCCGCTGATTTCATTGCCTTCAGGCGGCGGCGGTCGAAGGAAGAGGGTGGTGGCGCCCGACCCAGCGCGGCGGGAAATCGAAAAGAGTTTCTTGAATCGGTGAGGGTTTAGCGTTATGTTTATCCGAGGAGTCTCTAAACCCCTAGCAAAAGGTGCATATATGGCCAGGTCAAAGTGCCCGTCATGTGAATACCATGAATTTGAGGCCGTTCCCGTTACCACGAAAACCGGGCAAAAATTTTGTCTCATCCAATGTGTCGCTTGCGGCACGGTCGTCGGTGCTCTCGATGAAGTGAAAATCACCAATGTCATTAAAAACGCGGAAAAGAAACTGTCAAAATTCCTGGAAAACCTTAACCGTAAAGTTATCAATGTCTGTAATCGGGATAATAACTGACTTCCCGCCCGAGAGATCACGTTCTTGTACTCGTCCATAGACCGCCCAACCCATATCCGGAATACTTTCGACCATCCCGAAAATTTTGACGCAGCGTTGAAAAAAGTATACCAACATGCTGAACTGTTCGGTATCGCCGCCTGTTTCGACGGCTGGAAAAAACATCCGCATATCCAACCGGCACGAGGTCGGCGGTTCGACCCTGGTGGCTCTCTGTCTGTTAATCGCGTTTTAGAAAAAAGGAAAAGATCGTGGAAAAAG
>JBBRGP010000233.1:0-4731 GCA_038224105.1 Desulfobulbales bacterium
TCACCTATCTGGTCATCAAACTGGTCGCCGTCGCCCACGATAACGAATGGGAATTGCTCCTTACCGGTTGGGGATTCTATTATCTGCTTGAGCTTGTAGTCGGAGTGATGCTGCCGATGATCCTTTTTGCCGGGGGCATTCGCAACGGCCATGTGGGAAGAGTGCGAATCGGCGCCTTCATCGCCGTCGTGGGAATAATCTGGAATCGCCTGAATACCGCCATTTTCTGCTTCAACTATCAGCTCTACCAAGAAGTTCCGCACTGGAAGGAGATTTGGCTGACTGTGACTCTTTATGCCCTCTATTTTGTCGTGTACCGCTTTATTGTGTATCGATTACCGATCGTATTCGACTGGCAGGATTCTGCGGCTGGAGACCGGGCACATTGAACCCGTGGAGTGCAATGGAAGCATCCCGTCAAAAAAGGTGCGGGAAAGGTATCCCGCCCGTGCCATTTTTTAATAATGCGATCCGCCTGTCTACTAAGGTATGCGACAGTAGTGCAGCTCTGTTGTATCAGCCTGCCGGCCGATACCGCAAGTATGATATCCGCCTTGGCGCCGTCTCCACGGACAGCAACTGGTCAGTATTTTTGAAAAAATAAATAACAGTAATTAATTGAATGATTTACTTACACAACCTTGCCGGGAGCGAGGATCTCTTCCCGGAAAGTTTTTATGGCACGCCTCATGCAATTCAAATGGTGACAGGAGCATTCCAAAAACCACACCATTCAGACAAAGGAGGACGCCATGAAAACCCCGATAATCTTAAAAGACAACGTAGATGTGGACATCACTGAGGAGGTGATGAGCTTTTTCGCCAAGGTTGGTGCGGTTGTCGGCGCGCTTATCGGATTTTGGGCACTGACAAGCCTTGTAACTGCGCTGATGAGCGTCGGGCCGCTCGCCATGGCCAGAGGTTATATTACAGCAATCACTGGATTTTAGTGAAAACAATCAGGAGGGTATCATGGCAACCATGGTGAAAAGAAACACAAACCCGGCCGAAAGGCTGATGATGGTAGTCGGCGGCCTTTTTGGCCTCTGGGCAGTCGCCGCACTGATCGCTGGTCTGCATCAGGTAAATTGGCAGGTAACGGAGCTCATGCGACAGTACCTGATCGCCACCGGCTTGATTGATCCGCTGCACACTCTGGTCGATTTTTATACTCATATCAAAGGGATAGAATATATCATCTGCGTAGTATTTTTTGTGGCTTTTCCCCTTTTCTTCCAATACGTTGAAAAACGGAAGACCCATATCACGGCCTCAGCCGGCGCCAACAAAAGCAGTAACTGATAGTAGAAAATCCCCCCCCAAGTGCTTCTCCCGTTCCGGGATGAAGCACTTTCTTTTTTTCAATTTCAGAGTTTATTGAAACAGATATTTAAATTCATTGGCAAGAGCGGTATATATTTACATGTGGAGCTCATCCTTTGCGACGACTGTTACATCGATGTTGTCGCGGCTCCTAAAACGTGCGATCCTTGGGCTGTCTATACTGCGACGAGAACTGTATGCAAAGGTGAGAGCTTAACGTCCGACCAGAAACGGATTCTTGATATGTTCACCGCCAAAGGTCCCCTCGCGCTTGAACGGATCTGCCGCGAGTTGACCCTGAGTGAAGACGATTTCCGCTCCAATTTTTCAACGTTGCGGCATATGGAGTTAGCTCAGGCATTCAAAAAAGAGGGACAGGTACTGTATATTCCATTCGCCGGAAAATCGTCGTGCGAACCGGGGTAGAGCAGCAGAATGTTGCCTGTCGTGAAGGTCGAATAGATTTCTTTGAGCAATTGCCTTCGGGCGAAGGAAAAGCGGACATGGGGTGGAGACTGTCTTTGGCTGTTGAGGAAATACTTACCAAGGGAAGGGACGGGGCGCTGCTCTCCACCGGGGAGGCCATGCTGCTCATGCATCTGGCGCCGGAAAGCCGGGAGACCTATGCCTTGATGGAATGCGCCGACCACCTATCGCGGACCCTCTTCGATAACAAGGGCGAGAAACATTTACACATCGGGTTAAACGTCGAGGCCTGTCCGATGGACTGCGCTTTCTGTTCCCTCGCCAAAGGCGCCGGGGTGTTCACTGAAAAGAGCGATTTTTCCATGGACCGCATCCTGGCCTGGGCCAAAGAGGGGGAGGCGGATGGTGCCGATGCCCTGAATCTGATGAGCACCGGCACCTTTTCTTTTACCAGCCTGCTGGAAATCGGCCGCCGGCTGAAAATGGAGGTGCGGGTCCCCTTGGTGGCCAATGCCCGCGATATCAGCCACCGCGAGGGCGAACAACTCGTCGATGCCGGCTTTGTCGGCTTTTATCACGCGGTGCGCCTCGGCGAGGGCAAAGTGACCCCATTCGACCCGGCCCGCCGGATCGCGACCATCCAGGTTCTCCATGATGTCGGGTTACAATGGATGAACTGCGTCGAGCCGGTTGGTCCGGAACATACGGCAGAAGAGATCGTCGATTTGATGTTTCTTGCCCGCCGGGAAAGAGCGACCTATAGCGGGGTCATGCGCCGGATAAATTTTCCGGGATCGCCGATGGCAAAGCACGGGATGATCAGCGAACGGCGGATGGCCCAGATGGTTGCCGTCAGTCGGCTGGTCATGGGCGACACAGTCAAGGCGCACTGCGTCCACGAACCGAATAGTCTGTCGCTGATCGCCGGGGCGAACCTGTTCTTTCCCGAGGTCGGGTCCAGTCCGCGGGACGGCAAGGTCGATACCGGCGAAGGCCGGGGACGATCGGTGAAAACCTGTTCGGAGATTTTCAAGGAAATGGAGTGGAATCCCCGGTTGCCGTCCAACTGTTTTTAAATAATCAAGACAGGGAGACACTCCAGCAATTTTGTTAGTGAGAAACATATGCCGATCTTGAGACCCTTTGCCAGCCTCTGTGTCCTTTGTTTCCTTATTTTCTCCCTGGTGCCTGGACCAGGCCGGGCCGAGGAGCTGAAGATCGGCACCTGGAAAACCGCCCAGACCATCCAGCCGTTTTTCTATCAGGATTTCCTGGGGCAGGATGAAGCGAAGATTTTTCCCTTCACCAACCCGGCCGATCAGAAGACCGCTCTATTGGCCGGCAGCCTTGACATGACCGGAACCACTTTGGCCCATGCCATCCAATCGGCGGTCATGGGCCAGCCGGTGGTGGTGGTGGCGGCACTGTGCAATAAAAGTTCGGCGCTGGTGGTGCGAAAAGATGGTCCGGTGCGAACGATTGCCGACCTTAAGGGGCGAAAAATCGGCTATGTGCCCGGTACCATGCACGAAATCCTGCTGCGGGAGGTCCTGCAGCGAAACGGCCTGGCCCCGGCAACCGATGTTACCTTGGTCCGGGTTGATTTTTTCGATATGGGTATCGCCCTGGCTAAAGGCGCCATCGACGCCTTCCTCTCCGGTGAACCCTTTCCGGCCCTGGCGGTCGACCAGGGCTTCGGCAGGATCCTTTCTTACCCCTATTTCAATGAGTCGGTGGGGACGATCAATGCCGGGATGCTGGTCACCCGGGCATTGATCGAAAAATACCCGGCAAGGGTACAGAAAATGGTCGATGCCCATGCCCGGGCCACCGAATTTTTAAACGGCAACCGGTCGGCCTGGCTGCAGCGGGCCGAGACCTTTGGCACCCCGATGCGGGTTCTCGAGCAGGCCGCCCCGAATATCGAACTGGCCTGGACCATGGACGAAGACTTTATCGGCCGGGCCAAGGCCCTGGGCGAGCGGATGCAGGCCCTTGGGGTGATTGACCGGCAACCGGATTACGACTCGCTCTTCGACCTGCGGTTTGTCCGGAATGTTTCGCTTCAGCCGGCCGCTAAATCGGAAGCGGTTCGGCCATAATCACCGAAAAGCGCGGACAGCTGGAGATGGCGGAGGGAGGATGGTGACAAGGGCAAGGGATACGGTATTGGCGCTGCTCATTCCGGCTCTTTGTCTTGCGGCCTGGTACGCAGTCAGCGAGGCCGGCCTGGTGCCGGTGTACCTCATGCCCCATCCGGAGACGATCCTTCAAGCCGGCAACCTCTATATTTTCGGGACACCGGGGCAGGGAGTCTATGCCGGCAGGTTCCTGGGCGACTTCACCGCCTCGCTGACCCGAGTGTTGCTGGGGTTTGGCATCGCCGCCGCCCTCGCGGTTCCCCTTGGCCTGATCTCCGGTCGGGTAGTCCTGGTGAACCGGCTGGTATCCGCCACCATTAACGGCCTGCGGGCGGTTCCTGGGATCTGTTGGCTGCCGCCGGCGATGATCTGGTTCGGGATCGGCATCAAGACCACGGTTTTTCTGGTGGCGATGGCGGCGTTCTTTCCCATCTATATCAATTCCTTGACCGGTGCCCGTCTGGCGCCGCGGATCTATATGCAGGCCGGGGCGATGCTGGGAGTCAGCCGTCTGCGCGGGGTCTTTGCCATCCTCATTCCCCTGGCCATGCCCAATATCATCGCCGGCCTGCGCCTGGGCCTGGGGATCTCCTGGGCCTACCTGGTGCTCGGAGAACTGACCGGCGTCCCCGACGGCCTGGGAGCACTGATCATGGACGCCAGAATGCTCGGCCAGATCGATATTATTGTCGTCGGCATTCTTCTGATCGCCATGATCGGCAGGATGTGTGATCGGCTACTTTTTTTCGCCATGTGCCTCTGTTTCAAGAGTGCCGCAAGACAACTGCGATGACTGCGGGTATCGGCAAAATAACGGAGCATATCGGCCGGACCGACGAGC
>JBBRGP010000234.1:0-4701 GCA_038224105.1 Desulfobulbales bacterium
TCTTGTAGAAGGCGATATCCTCGGTGAAGGCGTCCATTTCAAGACTATACAAGAGGCAGGCGAGCTCCTCCGGCAATGGCAGGAAGAGAGGGTCGGGCTCGTCTTGGTAGTTTTCGTAGATCCTGGTCATCGCCTGGCCGGATTCAGGCTATGCATGCGCGCCTTGTCGGGCCGCATAGGCCGTCGCCGCGCATTCGTTTTTACCGAGATCCAACTCCTCCGCCTTTTCGTCATCAACCTGGACAAGGTTGGCGTTGATCTGGCGGATCGTCGCGTATTCCGCCGGCTGCTGGCGCATGTTGCTCTTGATCAAAGCGAGGAAATCGGCCTTGCCGGCAAGGGCATAGATCTCTTTGTTGGCTGCTTTTGCGGCGGCGAGGGTGGTGGCAAAGATGAGCCGGGCATCGGCCTCCTGCCAGTTCATGAAGTGCCCCGGCAGAATCACCAGCGAGTCCGGATACTCCTTGATCTTTTGGAGGGTTTCGAAAAGTCGGTCAGACCACGCCTCGACCTGGCCGCCAAGGTCGGGTCGGCCGATGGAGTGGATGAAAATCGTATCCCCGGCGATCATATACCGTTCGTCGATGATGTAGGAAGTGCTGCCGGGGGTATGGCCGGGGGTGAACAGACAGCGTACCGTTACGCCGGGGCGGGAGAAGCCGTAGACGGCGCCGTCCGCCACCGTGGTGTAAGTCAGGCGTGCTTTCCCGAAATCATTGGCGTTGGCGAGAAACTGGGCGCCGGTACGCTCCGCAAGGATTCGGCTGCCGGCGATATAATCGGCCTGCAGGTGGGTTTCGAAGGTCTTGACCAGGCGGCAATGGTGATCCCTGGCAAAATCGACATAGAAGTCGGTGTTGCGCGACGGATCAAAGAGCATCAGTTCGTCCTCCAGCACCAGCCCGTAGCTGCAGGCTGCCTTGCCCGGTCTGATGAATTGATAGACCTGATACGGTTCGCCGGGGTTTATCAGGACCGGAACCAGGAGGTTGCCCCACGACTTGATGCCACCCGCCAGGTAACCGACATCGGCAATGCCATGTTTTTCGAGTATTTCGGCAACGAATTGCGCGGAACCCTCCTTGGCGCAGACGATTCTGAGCGGTTTGTCGCGCGGTACCTGGGCGACGCATGCCGTTTCGGACTCCATAAAATCGAAGTAGGACAGGTTCTGCAAGGTGAAGGGGAAGGGCGATTCGACTTTGAACCTTGCGAAGTCCGTCTTATTTCGGACATCGAGCACCACCATTTCGGTGCGGTTGGTAAGCCAGAAGTAGAGGTCGGCGGCACTGTATCTAAAGATGGGCATAACTTTTCCTTTGCTCGGGCGTTTTGAGCAGGGGCAGCATTTGCGGTGGCAGGAAAGGCCGAGGTTTCATAATGATTTTCATCCGGGTCGAGGTATCCGTTGCTCGTTCGAGGCTCCGGGGTGGACGGTGGTTCAGAAGTGCAGCAGACCGGCTTCTTCGGGGGTCGCTGAATAGCCGTCGATATGAATCAGCCAGTAATGGTGCGGATTATTTCGAATAGTCAGGGCGGTCCGGGGGGAAAGCCAGTGGCTGTCGTCGAGCAGGTTGTAAAAATACGAGTCGATCCCGATAAAGCCGTCGAGAAAATGGCTGAGAATGTGCAAGGTCTTGCTCAGATAGCCCTGTTCGAGGCCTTGCAGTTTCTGGGTCTTGTCGATGCCGGATTTCTCGAGTTCGCCGATCAGTTCACCGACGATGGAGCGGTTGCGGTTTTCCGCCTCGGCGATACGGCTGAAAAAGGCGGCATCGAGGCCGGAACAGGAGCGTTCCGGGCGGGCCTCGATGCAGTCGTAGATCACCAGCGAAGTGAGGTCAAAAAACTTGCGTACCTGATCGCTGCAGTGTTCGAAGGAATCTCCAGCCAGGAGAACCTGGTGCTGGGATATCCGCTTCATGGTGGTTATTCCTTGCCGGTCAGGCTTTCGTTGACCCGGGTTCCGACTCTCGTGCCCATTTCGACGCAGGTGGCCAGTTGTCGGTCGTCGGGGACATATTTGAGGCGCAACCCTTCTTCGATGACATCGATCTTCATCTCCTGAAGGGCGGTGTTCATCAGGCCGACCGCTTCCCCGCTCCAGCCATAGGAGCCGAAGGTGGCCCCGAATTTGTTGGTTGGCTTAAGTCCCCGCATGTACATAAGGAAACCGGCCATGCGCGGCAGCAATCCGTTATTGAGGGTCGAAGAGCCGAGAATCACCGCCTTCGCCCCCAGGACCTCGGTCATGACATCGCTGCGATGATGCACTTTAAGGTTGATCAGCCTGGTGCTGACCCCGGTCTGGCGCAGTCCGAACTCGACGGCCTGGGCCATTTTTTCGGTGGAATGCCACATCGAATCATAGATCACCAGGACCTTTTTCTCTGCCTCGTTACGGCTCCACTTATCGTAGGCCTCGAGTATCTGGCCTTGGTGGGTTCGCCAGATGACCCCGTGATCGGGAGCAATCATTTTAATGTCGAGGTTCATTGCCCCGACGGTTGCCAGCAGCTTTCTGATCAGCGGTCCATAGAGGTAAAGGATATTGGCATAATATTTCGCGCATTCATGCATCACCTCGGCCATGTTGGCCTGGTCGTCGAACCGCTCGCTGCTCGCATAGTGCTGACCGAAGGCGTCGCTTGAGAACAGGATCCCGTCTTCTTTGACGAAGCTGAACATCGAGTCCGGCCAGTGCAGCATTCTCGTCTCAAGAAACTGGATGGTCCGTTTGCCGAGGCTGATCTCGCTGCCCGTTTTCACCACCTCAAAGGGCCACTCTTCATGGTGGAAGTGGTCGATGATCGCCTTTTGCCCCATCGGCGAACAGATCAGTTTTTCCGGTTTGACAAGTTCCATCATCGCCGGCAGGCTTCCGGAGTGGTCCATTTCAACATGGTTGACGACGAGATAATCGATTTTTGCCGGATCGATTATTTCACGGATATTTTGCACCATCTCCTTGGTGTGGGAATCCTTGACCGTGTCGAACAGGGTGACTTTCTCATCGATAATGAGAAAGGAGTTGTACGTCGTTCCCCGATACGTCGAATATCCGTGAAAATCGCGAACGTCCCAATCGACCGCCCCCACCCAATAAATACCTTTGGCAAGTTCTGTTGTACTCATTGTCGCTCCGTAATCGTGTTGTGTTCACTTGGTCATTTTTCAGGTGCCGTCATCTGGCTCGGCAACCTCTCGTTTTGTCAAGCGGTGTTACCCCGTCTGTGGCGTATGATAATTGACAGGGAAAACTATTTCAATAAAAGGATTCCTTTTCTTCACCGGGTGATCGTGCTGGGAAAAAATACAAGAATGATTACCATAAGCAGAGCGTCAACGAAAGGCAAAGAAAAAAAATTTCCGGGAGCAGGATACCGATGAACAGATTTCCGACTATTGATCTTGGCAGATGTACCGAATGCAAGGGCTGCGTCGAGGTCGCCCCGGAAGTTTTCCGCTACAATACCTCAACCGGAATGATGGAGGTGATTGAACTTGATAAATACCCGGGAGAAAGTGTCGACGAGGCGATCAGGAACTGTCCGGAGAACTGTATCGCCTGGGAATGCAGGGTGCGCTGGTAAACCGTGCGGTGCTATTTCGCCCTCCCCCGGGTGGGTGAGGTGTCCTACGAGATCGCCCTGCAAAACGAACTGGTCAATGCCAAATAGTTGGAGGCGGTCAGCCGCCTGTCGGGGAGTATCGCCCATGAGTTCGGCAACCCGCTTTTTGCCGTACGTTCGGTCCTCCGAGATCTCTGCGGCCGGGTGAGCCTTGCCGAAGATAAGCGTTTTTTGAACCTTGCCCATGGCGAGTGTGAAAAGATGAGAACCATGATCAGGGAGTTTCAGAAGTTTTATCGGGAGTCGACGGCCAGGGAGGAAAATCGGGATATCGCAACGATCATTGCCGGGGTGGTGAACGATACCAGGCCGCTCATGGCCGAGTATAAAGTCACCTGTGCCCTTGCCCTGGCCGAGGAATCCCGCAACATCGTCGGCAATACCGGCAAACTGTCCCTGGTGCTGCGCAATATCTTCGCCAATGCCCTCGAGGCCATGGCTGACCGCGGCGGAGTGGTGCGGATCACCAGTTTGCTGGCGGGAGAATTTCTGGTCATCTCCCCATCGTCTAGAAAACCTCCCGGTTTCGCCGGGTAACTTGCCGACCGTTCAACTTAGTTCTTCCCTCTTTCGGTCCCTGTGGTTATTTTTCCCGTTATGGATATCCCCTTTCATCTTGCCACGCACTTTAAACCCTCGGGCGACCAGCCCGATGCCATCAGGACGCTGAGCGACGGGGTGCGGGCCGGGATCAAAAACCAGGTGCTGCTCGGCGTGACCGGTTCCGGCAAGACCTTTACCATGGCCAATGTCATTGCCGAAGTCCAGCGCCCAGCCCTGGTGATCGCCCCCAATAAGACCCTCGCCGCCCAGCTGTTCAGTGAGTTTAAAGAACTGTTCCCGGACAATGCGGTCGAGTATTTCGTCTCCTATTATGACTATTATCAGCCGGAGGCCTACATCCCCCAGTCCGACAGCTTTATCGAAAAGGATTCGTCGATCAATGAGGCGATCGACAAGATGCGCCACTCGGCGACCCGGTCCCTGCTGACCCGCGGCGATGTGCTGATTGTCGCCTCGGTATCCTGCATCTACGGTCTCGGTTCGCCGGATGAATATAAAAACATGC
>JBBRGP010000235.1:0-4686 GCA_038224105.1 Desulfobulbales bacterium
GTGTCATAGGGAACGATCTTGAACTCGATATTGTTACTTTCCAGATAGGCGGTAAGATCGTGTTCGGAAGGGGCGTTGACCGGCCCGCATACCGTAACCTTTTTCAGGTCAAGCATCCGCTTGATTTCAGGTTTTCTGGCAACCATAAAACCCAGGCCGTCATAGTAGCTGATCCCGGCAAAGTGGACGGCGAGCCCCGAATCGCGGGCAAAGGTCCAGGCCGAATGCCGGGAAAGGATATCCACCGTTCCGGCCATGAGGACGGTGAACGCCTCGTTTTCAACAACCGGCACAAACTCCACCTTGCCGGCATCGCCGAGCGTCGCCGCCGCCACGGCCCGGCAGATATCGATATCAAGTCCGGTCCATTTACCCTCTGCGTCGACATTCGAAAAACCGGGTGAACCGGTTGAAACCCCGCAGAGCAGATGGCCGCGTTTGCTCACTTCTTCTTTGGTGGCGGCCTGTACCGGGCCGACCGACATCACCCCGGCCAGCAGCCAGATGATCCAACTTTTTTTATCCATGGATAGATGTGGTAATTGTCAAAGTTAACGGAAATATTTTCTAGGATGTCGCCAAAACATGCCAGTGGCCTGAACCATTATCCACTCCGGGCGGTGGCGGTTTTTCCCTTTCCCCTCCGGCTAATAGTTGCTACAGTGCGAGCCGATCGATGGTTCGCAAGCCCCGCCCTGACAAAAGCAAGCGCCGTGAAAGAGCCGCCGCCAAACCGTCAACCGCCGCCAAAACGATCCTTGACTGGTATTTTATCTTTGTGATTTCAAAATGTTATATATCAAGACAGGTCCTTCTTCAAAAATAACAGTAAGACCTTAATTCCGGTTGACCAACTTTGCAAAGAAAACAATCACGGACAGCACGGTTTGTTGCCGTCGAAACCCTCTGCCGCCTCTACCAGCACCGTATGCCGGTCAAGCCCCTCCTCGACCGGGGGGTACGGGAATACGGCCTGCCCGGCAATGAACGGAGCCTCGCCATGCAGCTGGTTTACGGGGTCCTGCGCAACCGCCAGTTTCTCGACCGGATGGTGCAGCTGCTCTCGACCACTCCGCTCCGGAAAATCGATCCCCTGATCCACCAGGCGCTGGCGGTCGGCCTTTATCAACTCTATTTTCTCGAACGTATTCCGCCATCGGCGGCGGTCAACGAGATGGTCGAATGCTGCAGGACGGCGGGAATGCCCAAACGGCTTATGGGCTTCGTCAACGGTATTCTACGCCAGTCGATCAGGGAAAAAGAGACCCTTGCCGGCAAGGCGGCCTTCACCGAGACCGGTGAGCCGATCGTCAATCATCCGGAGTGGCTGGTGACCGGATGGCGAAAACATTTCGGCGACCAGGAAGCTCTGCGGATCTGCGCCGCCAACAATTCTGAACCCGTGCTGGTGCTGCGCAGCAACACCGCAAAAATCACCAGGGACGGCCTGAACCAATACCTCGCGGCGGCCGGTATCGCCGCCCACCCCGGCAGCTATGCCGAAGAGGCGGTACTGCTCCCCGGCTACCAAGGCTCGATACCGGCAATACCCGGCTACGCCGAGGGTTTTTTCCAGGTCCAGGACGAGGCCGCCCAACTCGCCACCCGCCTGCTCGGCCCATTTCGCCAGGACGGCAGCTATCTGGACGGCTGCGCCGGACTTGGCGGCAAGACCTCGCACCTGCTCCAGTTCGCCGCCGCCCAGCCGCTGCACGTCCATGCGGTCGAGCCGGAGCCGTATCGGCTGCAAAAACTGCGGGAAAACGTCACCCGCCTGTTCGCCGGGGTGGCCCCGGTCATTCACGAGCAGACCCTGCAGGAGTTTCTTTTGGGCGACCTGCCGCCTTTCGCCGGCATCCTTATCGATGCCCCCTGTTCCGGCAGCGGCATCGTCGGCCGCCATCCCGACATCCGCTGGAGCAGGCGCCCCGAGGACCTCAGCCGTTACCCGCGGGAGCAGCTGCGTCTCCTTAACCACAGCGCCGAACTGCTGGCCCCCGGCGGGATTCTGGTCTATGCCACCTGTTCTCTGGAACCTCAGGAAAACGTGGAAGTGGTCTCGGCATTTCTCGCCAGCCACCCGGTCTTTTTCCTGACCGACTGCACGCCACAGTTACCGGAGGCCGCCCACCGTTTTGTCGTAAATGGCTGCTTTTCCCCGCACCCCGATGCGACCATCGATGGCTTCTTTGCCGCGAGATTGCAGCGCCGGTAGGGCCTTGCGAGCCATTTACGGTGGTACATCCACCACCTGCCGGGACACCAGGAATCGGTCCGTCTCTCAGGGTGAGAGGATATCCAGGCTTTTTCTTTGCCATCGACCAAGGTCTGTTGTACATTCTCCTCATTCTCGGAAAAACAGCCGAGCCCCGACCGGAAAAAAAAGAAGTCCGCCTGCGCGGAGCGCAGGTCTTATCAACCAAGGATATCAACAATGGCAGAGATTAAAAGCACGATGGACATGGTCATGGAGCGCGCCGCCCGCATGGCCGCGGCTGCGGCTCCCGCTACCGACAATGAGAACCTGGTAAAAAAAGGGATGCGGCTGGCGGCCGACTATATGAACCGCAAGGAGATCGATCTCCCCAGGGAACTGGCGGCCCAGCTGGCGGCCGAACAGGCGGAGATGCGCAGGGGCATGGCCCAGACCCTGCTCCGCAATATCGTCCTGCCGCGAACCAAGGAACTGCAGGATTCCGGGGAACTGGCCCTGCAGGGCGTTCTGGCGCTTGCCGGAAAAAAAGGTGAAATCACGACGATCTGCCGGGAACTCGACCAAATCCTCAAGCAGTACGGGCAACATAAAGAACAGATGACCAAGCAGCTCGATGAAGCAATCAAGGCGCAGCTCGAACAGCAGGGCGCGGCGCGGGGCCAGGGCGGAAAAGCCCCCATCAATCCGGCGATGCACCCGCAGTACCGGGAAGAGCTGGCCCGGATGCAGACCGGACTGAACAACCAATATAACGATGCGATGGACCAGCGCAAGGAAATGCTTCTCCAGCTGCTCTCTCCCGCCGCCCGCTGATTGCCGCCGGCCCATTCTCATCCCCTCGGACCACAATGGATTACCAGAAACGGCTGGCCGGGCTGCAGGCCCGGCTGAGAAGGAAAAAACTTGACGGTTTTTTGGTCAGCCGCCCGGAAAACCGCCGCTACCTGAGCGGCTACCGGGGAGGCGACCATGGCATCGCCGAAACCGCCGGACTGCTCCTGGTCCCGGCGAAAGGGCCGCTCAGGCTGCTCACCGATTTTCGTTACCGGCTCCAGGCGGAACGAGAGGTACCCTGGGCCGAGGTGATTCTCTACGATAAAGGCATCATCGACCTGCTGGGCCGCCTGCTGCCCCGGCTGGCGATCGCCAGCCTCGCCTTCGAAAGCCACTATACCCTCCACTCCTTCTCCGAACAGATGGCGGCCAGTCTGCAAAAGAACAACATCCGCGCCGTGCCCGTAAAAAACCTGGTTGAGGATCTGCGGCAGATCAAGGATAAAGAGGAGATCGATCGTATCCGCGCGGCGGTGCGTTTAAACGAAGAGGTCTTCGCCGAGGTGTACCGGGACCTTGCCGCCTGCGAAACGGAGATTGAAGTGGCACTCGCCGTCGAGTCGGCGATGCGCCGCAGAGGAGCCGAAGGCCCGAGTTTTGGCACCATCGTCGCCAGCGGAGAAAACGGTGCTCTGCCCCATGCGGTTCCCGGCCCCACCCCACTGGCGCGCGATGGCTCGCTGACCATCGATATGGGCCTTGTGCTTGACGGCTACTGCTCGGATATGACGAGAAATCTGGTGCCGGGCACAGCAAGCGACCGGTATCTCGAGCTTCATCGCCTGGTGCGCCGCGCCCAACTGGCCGGCATGGCGGCGATCCGGGCCGGGGTCAGGGCCTGCGATGCCGACCGGGCTGCCCGGGCGATAATCAACGAGGCTGGCTATGGCCAGTATTTCGGCCATTCCCTCGGGCACGGGGTGGGCCTTGCTGTCCATGAAGAACCCCGGGTCTCGTCGCGCAACCGCAAAAAACTGCGGGCAGGCATGGTGGTCACCGTCGAACCGGGCATCTATATCCCGGGCTGGGGCGGCATCCGCCTTGAAAACATGGTCGTCGTGCGCGAGGACGGCTGTGAAAATCTGAACAGCGACTCGACCTGGCTCGATATATGAAACCACCCAAATACTCACAGGAAAAGCCTCATGCGCCAGTTTGTCATAGATGAACTTTCCCCGATGGAGCGCGACAATATCGACTCCTATCTGAAAAGAACGATCAAACAGGGGCCGATGCTCGGCATTTACTGGATCGAACTGCCTCCGGACCTGCTCTCCGAAGCCCAGCAGGGCCATGCGGAACATGGCCCCTTTTACCTGGCGGTGGAACTGACCGGCAGCGCAGTGAAATTTGAACTGCTGGTCCGCAGCCAGTCCAACCTGCACTGCACGTGCATCGCCCATGCCAGCCCCGCCCAGCGCCAGTTCGTCCTCGACTTTATCGACCGGATGGTGACCGAGGAGCTGCTCGCTGCCTAGCCCTGCCCTTTACCCATAAAATAAACCTGGACATTTTTGATTCCATCTGCCATGATGACGGGATGGAAAAGCAAAATCAAATAAAACGAACACTCACACTACAAGGCTCGATCGATACGGTCCGCCGACTCCTCGACAGCAATCTTCACAGCACCAGGG
>JBBRGP010000236.1:0-4671 GCA_038224105.1 Desulfobulbales bacterium
CTATCGCCTCATGGTCGACCAGGGCGCCACCATCTTCCTGGTCGCTTCGGCCTGGCCGCTGGCACGGCTTTCGGCATGGCAACTGTTCAACCGGGCCAGGGCCCACGAAAACCTCGCCTACCTGCTGTCCTGCAACTGCGCGGGAGCAAGCCGGGGCGTCGCTTTGGCCGGCCACAGCATGATCATCGATCCCCTCGGCAACATCCTGGCCGAGGGGGGTAGAGACGGAGAATACGTCACCGGCCAGATTGATCCGGAACTGCCGAACCGCGCCAGGCAAGAATTCCCCGCCTTGGACGACCGGGTCTACCGGACACTCGACAAACGATGATACCCGGCTCAAGGCGTCGCCTCCTCGGTCTGGGCCTGGTTCACACATCAACCCTCTTCGAGAGGTGCCGACGACCATGCGGTTTATTCTGCCGGCGTTCTTGATATCACTGACCTTGCTGATGCTGTCCGGCTGCGCAACAACCCGGGTCCAGGTGAGCGGTCAGTTCCCGTCCCAGCCCCTGTGCCAGGGACCCGACGAGCGCAAGTCGACCCTGATCATATGGAGTCCCGAGTGGCGGCCGGACCAGAAAGACGTCTTGCTGCGGGAGGCCGCGGCCCAACGCGGGATCGAGCGATTCTTTACCACATCCCAGTGCTTTGCCAGGGTCAGGGTCATTCGCCAGGTCAGCGACCTGTCGCTCCTGGAGGTCCCTGCGCTCACCGCCTCCGCTGCCGGCGCCCCCGATCGCCGGCTTGTCAACAACGTCCGCGAACTCGGCCCGATCGTCAAACTCCTCTCCACCCTCGCCTTGTTTGAAGGCGGAACCGAGGTCGTCCTGCAGGTGCGCTTCGTCTCGCCGGCCGACGGGCATATCGATGCCGACTTTAGGACGCACTGGCAAAATGGAGGGCCATGGGTGATTAAAGGTGTCGCAACCTTGGAGCATGACATTACCTGCGACCTGCAGGAGGCACTCTGGCCTTCCGGAGTACAGTTCTGTATGGCGGCAAAGGTGTCGAATGTCTCCAGATGACATCACCAAAAACTATGACCTCCTCGCCGAGGCCGGATGTATCTGCCGACACCTGGAATACGATCAATATCCGGAATTGCACCTGTATATCATCGCCCAGAAGGCCGCGGAGGTGCCGGGGCGGGAGATGGCTATTTTCTGAGAAGCTCGACTATCGCCTCGCCAGCCGCCTTCGAGGAGGCGGGGTTCTGGCCGGTGACAAGATTGTCGTCCACCTCGATATGCGGCAGCCAGTCCTCACCCTTGCTGTACAGTCCTCCTTTGGCGTCAAGGAGGTCCAGAGCGAGGATGGTCCTGATATGGTCGAGGTTCTGTTGCCGCTGCCTTTTTAAGGCATAGGCGGTGGCTAGATCGACCTGTTGAAAGCGGATGAGGTTGCCGGGGATCGCCTGGCCGATCTGCCCCAGGTCGCTGGAAATGACGGTCGCTATTTTGGCATAGCCGCCCACCGTCTGTTCGGCCAGGAGGATGATCGGCTGGCCGTTGGGGGGAATCTGGACGTTGCCGGACAGACTCCCTTCCGAGATGATGCTCACCGGTTTGCCGGTCTTTTGCCGGATCTCCGGACCGCTGAGGCGATAGCCCATCCGGTTGGCCTCGTGGCTTACCACAAACTTGGCACTGAAAAAAGTAGCCAAACCCTCCTCGAAGTAGTGATCGGCATACCTGCCCCGGTTACCGCCACCGTGCACTCGAGGACGGCGGCGGCATCGCCATTGCCGACCAGAAGATTGGCGATGGTCGCGGCAACGGGATCCATGACCCCGCTGACCGGCACACCGTAGCGCTGGTAGCCATAACGGCCACGGTCCTGGACGGTGGTGAACAGTCCGGGCGAAATCACCTGGAAAAGCTGGCGCGCGGTGGACATCATTATTTATTCTACTCTCACTTTCTCTTCAGTTTATCGTCAGTTGGAGTTCCCCGGTGGCTGCAGGGGTCACTTCTATATCCCGCGCTTCGAGAGTCGCGCGGATGGTCCGCGCCATCGCCACCGCCCGCGGATTGTCGCCATGAACACAGAGGGTCTGGGCGGCAAGTTCGATGCGCTCGCCGTTCACCGCCTCGATGCAGCCTTCGGTGGCGATCTGCACCGCCCTTCTTACCACCTCGGCAGGATCACTGATCACCGCCCGGCGCTTTGCCGCGGCGCCAGCGTCCCTTCCGGGGTATAGGCCCGGTCGGGAAAGGCCTCATGGGCGACGGCAAGCCCGAACTCCCGGCCGGCCCGGGCCATGATCCCGCCTTTCTGCCCGGCCAGGGTGACAAAGATCAGAGGGCGGTTGACCCTGGCGATGGCCTCGGCCACCGCCAGGGCGGTTTCCTCGCTTTCAACGGCGGTGAGATAGAGACTGCCGTGCGGTTTGACATGACTGAGCACGGTGCCGTTGGCTCCTCCTTTCTCTTCCTGGTCGGCATGGGTAAGGCCGGGGTGCCCCAAAACACCATCAACGGCTGCTACTGCCTCATCACACCCCGGCCGGCCGACACCGCCGCAAACCATTGCGCAACATCGTGACTATCTTATTTTATCATGCAATAATAAGATATTGCATGATATTTTCCGGCGGAAATTGACAATGACCGGCCAGGCATTACTCTATTAGAAGGGTTAAACATCAGGCCCGAGGAGGTGCATTATGTCACAAGTAACCTACACACAAGGAACCATTGAAGTAGATGAGGAAGGATTTCTCAGTAAAACCGAGGAGTGGAACGAGGAAGTCGCCAAAACCCTCGCCGCCCGGGAAGGTGTCGGCGAACTCGGACCGACGAAACTGGACATCCTCCGCTATCTCCGGGAGTATTACCAGAAGTTTTCCTCTTTCCCCATTCTCGGCAAGGTTTGCAGGGAAGTCCATGCTCAATCCCGCCGTTGCGTCACCGACGAATTTGTCGACCCAATGAAGGCGTGGAAAATTGCCGGCCTGCCGAAACCGCCACAAGTCTTTTTCACCAGTTTTGACGGCAAGACCTTTGCCGCCAATCCGTTTTACTGAAAAAAGGGGACAGATTTAATTTACGGCTCCTTTTCCATGCTTTACGAAGTCAGCACCACGATTCCCGGCGACACAGTCGCCGGGAACATGCTTTTCAGCGGGCGCGGCTTTTTTTCGCGCTCCGCTGCAAGAAATCGTTGGTCTCCTTACCCCTCGGTGAAGTTGTTCGAATCGATTCTCTTAATCTCACATCTGGCCTGAGTGGCAACCCCAATGCCGTGGTCGATCATGGGTTCGATTTCCGCATAATATTCGAGACCAAGACCACGGGTAACCTGCCCCAGCCAATAACCTTGACATGTAGCGCCACCGTATATGAATCCGTCCCTTTTTCACATTTGAAGGCTCTGGACAGGCAGAATGCATTGCATGTCGGTTGCCAGGCTGCATTGCCTAAGTCCGCCCAGCGATGCACCTTGTTATAAAAAAATGCCCACCTTCTTGACCAACCCAAAACAAGGACACTCTTGGAGGACACTCTTATGTTCGATTTTCCTTACATTATTGAAATCTTAACCCCGCTCATTGAATCTAAAAATCCTTTAACTCAAAACATGGAATCATTTGCGGAGAAATACCGCCGCATTTATGAACATGGTTTTGGCGTATCGATTCCTGATAATCCCATGGGAAGACTGCGACATGGAGCTTTGGAGGCGATACAATTCAGCCGGCTGCCTGTATCTCTCTCTTTTAAGCTTTAAAGAGAACTGGCAAGGACTGCTTCCTAAATTTTAGCCCGGCAACTCTGGCCCCCGGCTGCCATTATGGACGACTTTACCGCAGACCCCTGTCGACGTGAAAGTATTAGCTGAACGCCTTGCATTTACAGAGATTCAAGTTGCAGTGCACCGCCCTTATTGTCCCGTGAGACAGAATTGAATTCTGTCCCCGGCTGACTAGGATGTTGGTGCACGGAGTGCACCCTACGAAAAACAAATGCCATCTTGAATGCAAATGCGAATAAGAAACCCCTTTTCAGGAAAAAGCAGTGAGTGTCAGGAAGTTGTTCACCAAAGACAGGCTCTGAATGTTGCTGTCGCAAACGCATCTGGTTTTTACACTAGAACGCCCTAAAGCTGCAAATACTGCTTTCGCCAATCGCTGGGGAAAAAAATCTGGTCAGACCGGGCCTTATATGGAATATTCAAAAATCTATCTGCCGGGTTGTTGCAAAGCGAAGAGGGTATCGTCGTTTACATGGTATTTATTATTTAAATGCACAGGAACATGGAGAATACCGCGGGGACAAAAACGATGCTGTGGTGGGGACGGTTTGACGCCGGATATTCCAGGAACCGCGTTCTCCGCCATCTTCTGCGGGACGCCGGATGGCGTCTCCAGGATTTCGTGCCGTTAATCTCCTCGTTTGGCATGCTCGAGGCGTTTTTGAAAAGAATCGACAAACCGGATGCGGTATGGGTTCCGGCTTTTCGCCAGCGCGACTTCCAGTCTGCTCGGAATTACGCGGACCGCTATCGCATCCCCCTTATTTTTGATCCCCTGATCAGTGCCTGGGACAAAGAAGTATATGAACGGAAAAAATTTCGCACAACCGATTACCGTGCCCGCAAGCTCCTCTATTTTGAAAAAAAGATTTTTTCCCGTGCGGACCTGGTGATCGCCGACACCGAACCGCATGG
>JBBRGP010000237.1:0-4625 GCA_038224105.1 Desulfobulbales bacterium
GGCGGCGCAGGGCGTCACAGTCGTCGAGGGTCAGCAGCCGGGCCGAACCGAGCACCCCGAGGGGGGTGCCCATGGTGGTGACCTTGCCCGGATTGACGGCGATCAGGTTGGTGCCGAACTGGGTGAACTCGGCGACGACAAAGCGCTGCAGCCCTTCGCCCAGCGAGGTGAGCAGGATCACCGCGGCGATGCCGACGGCAATGCCCAGGCCGGTGAGAAAGGACTGCAGCCGCTTGCCGCGGATGGAGGTAGTTATAAAGTGAAGCTGGTCAAGGAGCCGCATGGCACCGCCTTCAGTGCCCGGCTAGGGCGCGGATCGGGTCGAGGCGGGCGGCCCGTCGCGCCGGCAAAAGCGAGAAGACCAGGCCGGTACCAAGAGCGGTGGCCATGGCTGCCGCCACCGCCCACAGCGGCGGGGTGGTCTGCAACTCGGGATAGATCCGGGAAATCCCCCAGGCCCCGGCAAAACCGAGGAGCAGGCCAAGGAGGCCGCCGATCACCGAAAGGAGCAGGGCCTCGCTGACCAGCATCGCCATGATTCGCCCGCGGGTTGCCCCGAGGGCTTTGCACAGGCCGATCTCGGCGGTCCGCTGGGCGACCGCCATGAGCATCACGTTCATGATGAGAATCCCGGCCACCACCAGACTGATCGCGGCGATCCCAGCAACGGTGAGGGTCAGGGACTTGAGGATCTTGTTGAAGGTGGCGAGCACCGAATCCTGGGTAATGATCGTCACATCCTCCTCGCCGTAATGGCGTTTGGCGACGGTCTGGGCGATATGGGTCTTCAGGCGCGGGAGGGAGTGCGGGTCTTTGGCCTCGACGAGGATGCGGAACAGGCCGCTGGTGTCGAAGAGCATCTGGGCAAAGGCCACCGGCACTACCACCATCTCTTCCGTGTCGAAGCCAAGCGACCGCCCCTCCGAGGCGAGGATGCCGATCACCCGGCAGCGAAATCCGCCGAGGCGGATCAGTTCACCGAGCGCCCCCTCCTGGCCGAACAGCTCCGTCGCGACTTTCGCGCCGAGGACGCACACCGGCCGGGCGATGTCCCAGTCCTCGTCGGGGAGAAAAGAGCCCCGCGCCAGTCGCAGATGGTGGGCCTCGAGAAGGGCGGTGGTTGATCCAAGTACCGGCACCTGCCGCTCCCGGCCCTGGCTGACCGCGCTCAGCTCGCCGATGGTCAGCGGCGCCAAGCGCAGCACCAATTCACTGCGCCGAACCGCCAGGGCGTCATCGAGAGTCAGGTCGCGTGGGGTTTCCCCAATCAGGGTCGCCGGGGTATTTGAGGCGGTCTCCGCCCGGCCGGGGATGACGATCACCAGATTGGTGCCGAGAGAGGCAAACTGATCGACGATATACAGCCGTGCCCCGTTGCCGATGCCGGTGAGCAGCACCACCGCCGCCACGCCGATGCTCATGGCGAGCAGCATCAGGGCGGTGCGGGTCCTGTTACTGTCCAGGCTTTGCAGGCCGTAACGGAGGGTGTCGAGGGGACGCATGGTCTCAGCTGCCGCTGTCCGAGGCGAGTCGGCCGTCGACTACCCGGATCCGCCGCCTGGCCCGCTCGCCGATCTCCGGATCGTGGGTCACTACCACCAGGGTCTGGCCGCTTACGTTGAGCTGTTCGAGGAGTTCGATAATCTCCGCCCCGGAATGGCGATCGAGATTGCCGGTGGATTCGTCGGCGAGCAGCACCGTCGGTTGGTTGATCACCGCCCGGGCAATAGCGACCCGCTGGCGCTGGCCGCCGGACAGTTCGTCCGGACGGTGCCGCCGGCGGTTGCCGAGCCCGAAGCTGTCGATGAGCACCGCACTGCGCTGCCTCCGTTCCTTTGCCGGGACCCCGGCGAGCATCAGCGGCAGCTCGATATTCTGTTCGGCGCTCAGCCGCGGGATGAGGTGAAAGAATTGAAAGATAAAGCCGATCTTCTGGCTGCGCGTTGCCGCCAGTTGCTCGTCATCGAAGCTGGTGACGTCCCGGCCATCGAGGAGATAGGTGCCGCTGTTCGGGGTGTCGAGCAGGCCGATGATGTTCAACAGGGTCGACTTTCCCGAGCCGGACGGCCCCATGATCGACAGATATTCTCCGGCCCCGATGGTGAGAGTGACATGATCCATGGCCCGGACTTTCTGACCGCCGACGGCAAAGGTCCGATTGATGTTCTGAAGTTCGATCATCGCTTGAGAATTTTTCTTGAAATCACTCGTACCCCCGCCAGGGAATGGTGAAAAAAGCGGCGAAAAAGTGTTTTGGCAAATATTTCGTGCAATGGTTTATGAAAGTATTTATACACTTAAGGGAGGGGGAAAGACAATGGCTGAAAAAATAACGGAAAGAAGAAAATTTCAACGGATACCGCTTACCGAAATTGCCATCGATGTCTCTGACGGCACGGGGTTTTTCATGGGTGCGGTGTATGACATTTCCAGATTCGGCCTGTGTATGAAGGATATGCCGATCAAGCTGAAGGGAGATGCGGGGCAGATGACAGTTATCGTCGCCGGCAGAGGGGGCCGCTTCAGAATGAACGTCAAACCCCGATGGTCGACCAGGGATCGCCAGAAGAAATCGGTCGGTGCTGAAATCCTCGATGCTCCCTGGGGTTGGACCGAATTTGTCATGAAGTTCGAACCGGCGGCCAACGGCGAGGCGCAGAGAGAGTCAGCGGGTTGATACCGGAAGGGTGGCGCCTTCCCGGGGTACATTAAGAATCCGGCTTATCCGTGTCAGGGCGTGGTTCACCGGCGAGCAGAGCGTAGGGTCGCCAGTACAGGTCCTTGACGCGCCGGACGACCTGGCGGCGAATCTCAACAAAACGGGCAACCAGATAATAAAGGGTGGGAACCACGATCAAGGTCAGGAAGGTTGCGACCAGCAGGCCGAAAATGACGACATTGGCCATCGACTTCCACCACATGCTCGATTCGCTGACCCAGGCCATCGACCAGGTGTGGAAATCGTAGGAGATGCCGGTGACCATCGGGATCAGTCCGAGGATGGTGGTGATCGCAGTCAGCAGCACCGGCCGCAGCCGGGTGGCGCCGGCCGAGACCACGGCATCCTTCAGGGCATGGCCCCGGTCCCGCAGTTTATTGGTATAATCGAGGAGGACGATGGCGTTGTTGACCACCACCCCGGCGAGAGAAATGACCCCGACGCCGGTCATGATGATCCCGAAGGGTGAGCGAAACACGGCCATGCCGAGGAAGGCTCCGCCCAGCGAGAGGATCACCGAAGTCATAATGATCAAAGGCTGGCCCACCGAATTGAACATTGCCACCAGGGTCAGGAAGATGAGGAGCAGGGCGACGACAAAGGCCTTGGCGAGAAAATCCTCGGACTCCTTCTGTTCATCCTGTTCTCCGGTGAATTTCATGGTGTAACCGGTCGGCAGAACGACCTTTTCCATATACTTGGCGGCGGCCTCCCGGACCACCGGCCCGGTGGTTTTCGTCTCCTCGATATTGGCCTTGACAGTCACCACCCGCTTATTGTTGATCCGGTTGATATCGCCGATCGAGCCGGCGAAGGTGACCGCCGCCACGGTCGACAGCGGTACGGTCTGGCCGGACGGGGTGGGCAGCAGCAGCTGGTGGAGAACATCGACAACCCGCCGGTCGGCATCTTTCAGCTGGAGGGTGATGTCGAAATCGTCGTTTCCCTGCCGAAAGGAGGAGACGTTCAGGCCATTGTAGGCGCTTTTCAGGGCAAAGCCGATCATATCGGTGGTAAGGCCGAAAAGAGCCGCCTTCTGCCGATCGACCACCACCTGCACGGAAGGGATGCCCTCGACGAAATTATCGCGGACATCCTCGACATAGGGGATCTGTTCGAGAACATCCTTCACCTGCCTGGCAATCTTGCCGAGCACCTCAAAATCCGGACCGGAAATCTCGAGGTTGATCGGGGCACCGGTGGGCGGCCCCTCTTCCTCCTTGGCGATGGTGATCTTGCCGCCGGGGATATCCCTGATTCGCTCGCGGATGGTATTGACCGTCGCGTGCGATGACTCGCTGCGCTGTTCGAGTTCGAGGAAACGGACGCCGACATGGTTGGGCAGATTCGAGCTGAAGGCCGAACCGGGACCAGCACTAATCACTCCCTGCATATAGACGTCTTTAACGTTGTTCAGGTCGCTTGGGCCAAAAGATGTTGCCCCGTCCGGCTGGCGATGTTCTTTCGGGGCCAAAGCCTGAAGCGGGGTTATCGGCTGGGCGCTGCTGCCTGACTCGGCTTTGTCGGCACCGGCGATCGCCAGTTCCACCCTCTGGATAATCCGGTCGACAAAATCAAGATCGGCGCCTTCCGGGGTCTCTATATTGACATAGAAGCCCTTAGGGTCGATTTCCGGGAAAAATTCCACCGGTTTGTCGAGGCCGATGACCAGCAGCCAACTCTCGACCATCAGGATCAGACCGGCAAAACTGAGTCCGAGGACTGACCAGGGTTTTTCCAGGCAGGCGGTAAGGGCCCGGCTGTATATGGTGGTCCAGAACCCCGTGATCGGTAGGGGCTTGTCAACCGCCGCCGACATCTCCTCGATGGTCATGGTGGCGTGTTCCGAACGCTCTTTGATCTTCATGAACATCGAGGCCATGGCCGGATTGATGACCAGGGCGAC
>JBBRGP010000238.1:0-4602 GCA_038224105.1 Desulfobulbales bacterium
CGCCCCGAGCCGGCGCCAGACCGAGCCCAGCTCGAGGCCGATCGCCCCCGCCCCCACCACCACCAGGTGGTTTGGCACCTCGGCAAAGGCCAGCGCCTCGGTGCTCGAAACTACCTTGACTCCGTCGATTTCCACCCCGGGCAGCGCCGCCGCCTCACTGCCGGTGGCCAGAAGCACCGCCTTGGCCCGCAGGACGACCGTCGCCTCCCCCGCCACCTGCAGCGCCCCGTCACCGAGCAGCCGGGCGTCGCCGACGAACCTGTTAATCCTGTTTTTCTTGAAGAGGAATTCGACTCCCGCTCCGAGGGTGGCAACAACCTTGTCCTTTCGCGCCATCATCGCCGGCAGATCGAGGGCGACCTCGCCCAAGCGGATGCCGTGGGCGGCCATGACGGTTTTACACTGCTGGTATTTAAAGGACGAGTCGAGCAGGGCCTTGCTCGGAATACAGCCAACATTCAGGCAGGTGCCGCCCAGGCCCCGATCCCTTTCGACACAGGCCACCCGTTTGCCGAGCTGGGCGGCCCGGATGGCGGCGACGTAGCCGCCGGGGCCGGCGCCGATCACCAGCAGATCGAATTCTTCATTGTGTTGCGCGGCCATGATCAGATCTCCAGAAGAAGTTTGCCGGGTTGTTCGATCCGCTCCTTGATGCCCTTCAGAAAGCCCACGGCCTCCCGGCCGTCGATGAGCCGATGATCGTAGGTCAGCGCCAGATACATCACCGGCCGGACCAGCACCTCGCCGCCTATCGCCACCGGTCGATCCTTGATCGCGTGCAGCCCAAGGATGGCGCTCTGCGGCGGATTGACGATGGGCGTCGACAGCATCGACCCGTACACCCCGCCGTTGCTGATGGTAAAAGTGCCGCCGCGCAGTTCCTCGGGGGATAAAGTATTATTTTGTGCCCTCAGGCCAAAATCGGCAATCACCCGCTCGATCGCGGCAAGACCGAGGTTTTCGGCCCGGCGAAGCACCGGCACGACCAGACCTTTGCCGCCGCCGATGGCCACACCGATGTCGCAGCTGTCCTGGTAGACGATGTCGTCGCCGTCGATCCGGGCATTGACCAGTGGAAAGTCCCGGAGGGCCGCCACCGCCGCCTTGACGAAAAACGACATGAGCCCCAGGCGAACCCCGTGCTTCTCGGCAAATTCCGGTCCCAGAACGGCGCGCAGGGCTTTGACCTCGGTCATGTCGGCTTCGTTGAAGGTGGTCAGCATCGCCATGCTCTGGGTCGCCACCAGCAGCCGCTGGGCGATGGTGCGGCGCAGGAGGGACATGGCCACCCGGCGCCCGCCTTTACCCTCGGCAACCGGGGCGGGCGGCATTGGTTTGGCCGCCACCGGCGGGGGGGAGGTGGTTTTGATTTTAGCCACGGCCAAGATGGCGTCTTCCTTTAAGATCCGGCCACCCGGCCCGGTCGGGACGACGCTGCCCGCCGCAATATCGTTCTGGGCGAGGATCCTGGCGGCCGACGGCATGACCTTGTCTGCCTGCGTCACCGGCGCTTGCTGGGATTTTTGCTCAGGCAGGGCGACTTTTCCCACTCCTTGCCCCCCCTGGCCGGCGGTATCGATTCGGCCGATGATCTCGCCGATGGCGGCGGATGCTCCCTGCCCTTTGACAATCTCCACCAGCACCCCACCGCCGGGTGCCGGTAGCTCCACCGTCGCCTTCTCCGACTCGATCGCGACCAGCGGCTGGTCCAGGGCGACCGCAGCCCCGGGCCCTACCAGCCACTCCCCGATTTCAACGACGTTGATTGACTCACCCAGATCCGGCACCTTAATGTCGACGATCATCGTTTCCCCCGTTGTGCAAATGCTGCGTTGATCACAAGTGTCTGTTCGAGTTTATGACTGGCGGCGGAACCGGTTGCTGGTGTCGCCGACTCCGGCCGGCCTACCTTATCAAGAGTCCACCGCTGCCTGAGGGCGCCGGCGAACCTCAGCCGCAGGAAGGAGTAGGCCCCCATGTTGAGAGGTTCCTCCTGAACCCAGGTGAGCGGAATCCCCTCGGGGTATCGCATCAGCGCCGATACCAGCGTCTCCTCTCGCAGCGGATAGAGCTGCTCGATCCGGACGATCGCCACATCGGTCAGCCCTCTGGCCTGCCGGGCACTGACCAGATCGTAATAGATCTTGCCGTTGCAGAGGAGAATGTGTTGCACCGCCCCGGCCGGAACCTCGTCGTCGACGATAATTTTTCGGAATTCGCCGCTCGCAAGGTCGGCCAGGGGAGAAACCGCGCCGGGATGGCGGAGCAGGCTTTTGGGCGCCATGACGATCAGCGGTTTGCGGATCCGCCGCATCACCTGCCGGCGCAGGAGGTGGAAAATCTGGGCCGGCTCGGTCGGCGACACCACCTGGTAGTTGTCGGTGGCGGCAAGCGCCAGGTAGCGCTCCAGGCGGGCGCTGGCATGTTCCGGTCCAGTCCCCTCCAGGCCATGGGGGAGAAGAAGGACGAGGCCCGACAAGAGCTTCCATTTGGTCTCCCCGGAGGCGATGAACTGGTCGATATAGACCTGAGCGGCGTTGGCAAAATCCCCGAACTGGGCCTCCCAGACCACCAGGGCTTCGGGATAGGCGGTGGCATAGCCGTACTCGAAGCCGAGGACCGCCCCCTCGGTGAGCGGGCTGTTGATGATATCGATCTGCCCCTGGGGCGTGGCGACATGGGCGAGGGGCATGTAGGTAGCGCCGTTGTTGACATCGTGGAGCACGCTGTGCCGGTGGCTGAAAGTCCCCCGCTGGCTGTCCTGGCCGCACAGCCGCACCGCCACCTGTTCGGCGACCAGGGAGGCGTAGGCCAGGGATTCGGCGGCTCCCCAGTCGAGGAACTCCTGGCCGGCAAACATCCTCGCCCGTCCGCTCAGCAGCTTGGCGAGTTTCGGGTGGACGGTGAACTCGGCCGGCTGGGCGACCAGGGCGCGACCGAGGCGCTGCAGGGTCTCGAGCTCCACCGCCGTCGCCACCTCTTCCACCTCCTGGTCGGCGCCGCCGACATACGGGGTGCTGGCCGGCATGAAGAGGCTGCTCCGCCCCGCCCCGCCGTCACTGGCATCCGCCAGTTTGCCGTATTCCTCTTCGAGATACTGCTCACGCGATCGGCGAATTGTTTCGGCCTCCTCCCGCTGCAGTTCGCCAAGCGACACCAGATGCGCCACATAGCTCTCCGGCACCGTTGGCCTCTGGTCGATCTGCCGGTACATCAGCGGCTGGGTGAACCTCGGTTCATCGCCTTCGTTGTGGCCCCGGCGCCGGTAGCAGTACATGTCGACGACCACATCGCAATGGAACCGCCAGCGGAAATCAAGCGCCACATCGAGGCACTGAGCGACCGCGTCGGGTATCTCGCCATTGACGTGAAAGATCGGCGACTGGAGCATTTTCGCGATATCGCTGGCATAGGTGGTCGAGCGGCCCTCGGCCGGCAGGGTGGTGAAGCCGATCTGGTTGTTGACCACGACATGGAGGGTCCCGCCCACCGAAAAGCCATCGAGATTGCTGAGGTTCAAGGTCTCCTGGATAACACCCTCGCCAGCCATGGCGGCATCGCCGTGGATAAGAATCAGCAGGCCTTTGCGGGTGAGGGGGTCGTCGTTTTTCATCTGGCGCGCCTTCAAGGCCCCCTGCGCCACCGGTCCGACAAACTCGAGATGGCTGGGGTTGAAGGAAAGGTCGAGGACGACCTGGCGGCCGCACTCGGTGGTCCGGACCTGGTGGTAGCCCTTATGGTATTTGACATCGCCGCGGCCGATGTACAATTCGGCATCGGAGTCCTTGAATTCACCGAAGATCATCCGCGGATGCTTGCCCATGATATTGGCCAGGACATTGAGCCGGCCCCGATGGGGCATACCGATGACGATATTGTCGACGCCCTGGGCCGCGGCCTTTTCAATGGCCTGGTCGAGGAGCGGGATGAGGGTCTCGGCCCCCTCCAGGGAAAAGGACTTGGCGCCGACAAACTTCTTCTGGAGGAACTGTTCGAAAACGACCGCGTCGGTCAGCCGTTCGAGGGTGCGGATCTGCTGCTTCCTGGTCAGAATCAGGGTGTTTTTCGTCGATTCCATCCGTCCCTGCAGCCACTCCCGTTCCTCGAGGGAATCGATATGCATGAACTGCACCCCGATAAAGCCGGTGTAGGTCTCCTTGAGGATGTCGATGATCTCCCTGAGGGGCATGGCCTGGTGCTGCCCGGAGACATGGCCGAAGCTAAACAGCAGTTCCAGATCCTCATCGGTCATTCCGTAATACTTGGGATCGAGTTCGGGAAGCGCCACCTCCGGGTTGCCCAGGGGGTTGACCTTGGCGAGGAGATGGCCGCGCACCCGGTAGTTCCTCACCAGATGGCTGACATTGTACTGCAGAAACGACATCGCCTCGGCCCGACCGCAGCCGGCGCAGAGCTTGCCGCCCGGCCCGAACTGCTGGCGCAGCTGCTCCCTGCCGGCCGCCAGGCGCGGGCTGCCCTCCCGGGCAGAGCGCTCCGCCTCGACTAATTGATCGAAATACGCCCGCCACTGCGGCGACACGGCAGCGGGGTTCTGTAGGTACAGTTCCCATATTTCCTCAATATAGCCAATATTCTCAATCC
>JBBRGP010000239.1:0-4577 GCA_038224105.1 Desulfobulbales bacterium
GCCGACCTGGCTGGTTCGGGGGCGCTGATCAAAGAGAGCTCTGTTCGGCACAGTTATCCCCATTGCTGGCGATGCAAGCAGCCGGTTATGTACCGGGCTACGCCGCAATGGTTCATATCGATGGAGAACAATGGTTTGCGGCGGAAAGCCTTGGCCGCTATTGAGCAGGTTGAGTGGACCCCGGCCTGGGGGATGCAGCGAATCTATTCGATGATCGAAAGTCGACCGGACTGGTGCCTGTCTCGCCAGCGCAGCTGGGGCGTGCCGCTGACCGTCATCAGCTGTCGAGCCTGCGGCGAAATCGTCAAGTCGCCGGCACTGGTAGCCAGGATCGATGAACTGTTCCGGAAGGAAGGCGCCGATGCCTGGTTCAGTCACGATACCCATGATTTCATCGGCACCGGCACCACCTGTCAAAAATGCGGGGCAAGCGAATTTATTAAAGAAGAAGACATCCTCGATGTCTGGTTCGACTCCGGGGTTAGCCACGCCGCGGTCCTTGAGGAGCGGGCCGAACTCGTTTCGCCGGCGGATCTCTATCTTGAAGGCAGCGATCAGCACCGCGGCTGGTTCCATAGCTCGCTTTTGACCTCGACCGGAACGAGGGAGCGGGCGCCCTTCAAAGGAGTATTGACGCACGGCTATGTGGTCGACGGGCAGGGCCGGAAAATGTCCAAGTCGGTGGGTAATGTCGTCGCCCCGGGAGAGGTCATCGAAAAATACGGTGCCGAGATCCTGCGGTTGTGGGTGGCCAGCGAGGATTATCGCGACGATATCAAGGTGTCTGACGAAATTCTCAAGCAGGTCTCCGATTCTTATCGGAAAATCCGCAACACCATCCGTTATCTCCTCAGCAATCTCAGTGATTTTCAGCCGGAAGCACATCGGGTCCCCGCCGCTGAACTGCCGGAAATTGATCGTTGGGCCCTGGCCAAATTCGAGGAACTGAAGGGTAAAGTCGCCCTCGGTTATGAGCGCTATGAGTTCCATTCCATCTATCATGGCCTGAACTATTTTTGTGGCAATACCATGAGTGCCTTTTACCTCGACATCTTAAAGGACAGATTGTATACCTCGGCCGCCGACTCCAAGCAGAGGCGGTCGGCGCAGACTGCCCTGTACGATATTCTCGACGGCATGCTGCGGCTGATGAGTCCCATCCTCTGCTTTACGGCGGCCGAGGCCTGGGATGCGTTGCACGGGCTTGGCGACAATGGTTCGCTGGCGGAGCAGATCCATTTCGAGCTCTTTGCCCCGTCGCGGAAAATTGAATGCGACGAGCAGATGATGGATAAATGGGCCAAACTCATCCGGGTTCGCTCGGAGATCACCAAGGCCCTGGAGATTGCCCGTCGCGAAAAAGTCATCGGCCATTCGCTCGAGGCCTTGGTGCTGGTGAGAGGTGAGGGCGATCTGGCGGAGTTTTTACAAGGTGAGTGGGCGACCATAAAAGAGATATCGATCATCTCCGAGCTGATGGTACTGCGGGACGATACCCCGGTGGCCGGCACGCGGTTTGCCAGCGAAGAAATTCCCGGCATGGTCGTGCAGGTGCAGCCGGCGCCCGGGGAGAAGTGCGAGCGGTGCTGGATCCGTTCGACAACGGTCGGCACGCATGCCGCCCTTCCCGGGATCTGCGGGCGGTGCGCCGATGTCCTCGCGGAAATTGCCTCGTAATCGGGGAAAGAAAACGTGGTGTATTTTACCGTCATAGCGTGCACGATCGCTGCCGATCAACTGACCAAGGCATGGATCATCGATTTCCTGAAATTGTATGAATCGGTGGAAATTATCCCGGGCTTTTTTAATCTGGTCCACGTCACCAACAGCGGGGCGGCGTTCAGCATGCTCGCCAACGTCGATTCACCGTGGCGCCATTATTTTTTCCTCGGGGTCGGCAGTCTGGCCATGGTCGGCATAACGGTTGCCTATTGGAAATTGCGGAAGGTCAGCCGCTCCTATGTCTTAGCCCTGGCCCTTATTGCCGGCGGGGCGGGCGGTAATCTCATCGACCGGATCCGGTTCGGAGCGGTCATCGATTTTCTCGACCTGTATGTCGGACGTTACCACTGGCCGGCATTCAATGTCGCCGACTCGGCCATCTGTGTCGGTGCCCTGTTGTTTCTTGTCATAAATATCCTTGAAATCAGAAATCAGGAAGTGAGGGAGTGATCATGAAAATTGCGGTTCTGTTTCCCGGACAGGGGTCTCAGTATCTGGGCATGGGAGAGGAATTCATCGGCGAAGATACGGCCAGCGCCGCGCTCATGGCAATGGCCGAAGCGGCGTGTGAACAAAAACTCGGCACCCTCTGCGGTGAAGGGCCCATGGAAGAACTGACCAGGGCGATTAACCTGCAGCCGGCGGTCACCATTGTCAATCTCATCTGCTGGCGGAGGTTTCAGCAGGAACTGAACGGCAAGTTGACGGTGAGTTGCCTGGCCGGGCACAGCCTTGGGGAATATTCGGCACTCTGCGCGGCCGGGGTCATCAGCGCCGAGGACACCATGCGTCTGGTAAGCAGGCGTGGCGCACTGATGGAACGTGAGGGAGTAAAAAATCCAGGCGGCATGCGGGCGATTCTCGGCCTGGACAGCAGGACCCTGGATGGCATAATAGACGGGTACAACGGCGGCGGAATCGTCACCATCGCCAACCATAATACCCCTGAGCAGGTTGTCATCTCCGGCTCTCTGGAAGGACTCGATGGCGTGAGTCGTCTCGCCGAAGCCAAAGGGGCTAAGGTCATTCCGCTCAATGTCAGTATCGCCAACCACAGTCCGCTGGTGGCCGCAGTGGTTCCGGATTTTGCCGAATTTATTGCCGATATCGACTTCAAAACGCCAAAAATTCCGGTATATTTCAATGTTTCCGCCGACCGGGAAAGAGATCCGCTGAAGATCAAGGACATGATGGCCAGGCAAATTGCCTCACGGGTGCGGTGGTGTGAAACCATCGAGGCGATGCTCGCCGAAGGTATAGATACCTTCATAGAAATCGGCCCCAAGGCAGTACTCAAAGGAATGATTAAGAAAATCGCTCCGAAAGGGACGAAAATAACCGCAATGCAATTCGATACCCCAGCCACCCTCTCAAAATGTCTTGAGACTTTGAAGGAACAAATGACATGAAAGGTGTGAAAGAGCAGTGCCTCAGCTGCAAATTTTACCACCTGCAGGGACCGAATTCGGGAGTATGTCGGGTCGACAAGGGTGGGGGCGCTGGCAATTACCCGTCAAAACAACCGGCAGAGCTCTGCCCCAAATGGCGGGACGGCGGCCAGCAGTATTTTATCAGGATCGGCTGGATCAGAGCCAGAAAAGCGGCGGATGACAAGGAAACGGCGGCACAAGGCTGACACCCCGCAAGAGGGTGCTCCTTTCAGTCCCCCTTGCAGGGGCAATAAGGGACTCGGAAAATGTCAACCGTCTGCCGACGGCTCAGGCGGATTTTACTGCGTGAACCATCATTTCTTGGTATTATCGTCAGATTTTCATCATCATCCCGTCATACACTACCTTGGAGACCTCACTTTTGTTACTCTCAGTTGTTATTCCTCTATTGAACGAGGAGGGAAATATTCCCCTCCTCTACGAAGAACTGAAGGAAGTTCTGAACACCATTGGCGAAGAGTACGAAATACTTTTCATCGACGATGGCAGCACCGATAGGAGCCTCAAACTTTTGCAAGATCTGCAGAACCAGGACAGCCGGGTGGTGGTGGTGAGCTTTCGAAAAAATTTCGGCCAGACCGCGGCCATGGCGGCCGGCTTTGACTACGCCCGGGGGGATGTGATCATCACCATGGATGCGGATCTGCAAAATGACCCCAAGGACATTCCGCGCCTGCTCGAACAGATCGCGGCTGGCAATGATGTGGTAACCGGCTGGCGATTCGACCGCAAGGACACCTTTATAAACAGGCGACTCCCTTCGATCATCGCCAACAAGATCATTTCCAAAACCACCGGGGTGAATCTCCACGACTACGGCTGCACCCTCAAGGCCTTTCGCAAGGAGGTCATTAAAAATGTCAAGCTGTATGGCGAAATGCATCGCTTTATTCCGGCCATCGCCAGCGGCATGGGTATCGATTTTACCGAGGTAAAAGTCAACCACCGTGTGCGCCGGTTCGGAACGTCTAAGTATGGAATATCAAGGACAATCAGAGTTATTCTTGACCTTTTGACGGTAAAATTTTTGCTCAGTTATTCGACCCGGCCGATCCAGGTCTTCGGTCTGATGGGGGTGGTATCCGGCGGGCTGGGCTTTGTCATTGCCCTGATCATGACCCTGCAGCGCCAGTTCTTTGGTATTCCTCTCTCCGATCGCCCCCTGCTGTTCCTGGCGGTGCTGCTGATCTTCATCGGGATTCAGTTCATTTCTCTTGGTTTGATCGCCGAGCTTCAGGCGCGCACCTATCACGAATCGCAGAACAAGCCGGTCTATCATATCAAGAAAGTGTATCGGTCCGATGGTGAAACAGCGTGATGTTGAGGAAGCGGGAGCCGGCGATGGGCCGTTGATCGAGATCATCATTCCCAACTGGAATGGCCGGGATATGCTGGAGCATTGCC
>JBBRGP010000240.1:0-4551 GCA_038224105.1 Desulfobulbales bacterium
GCAGCTTTCCGTGGGCGAAAGTGTGAAATCTTGTCCGAGAGCCGGATGCGGGAGATCCGCCTGTCCGGTTCGATGAGGGGGATGTGGAAACGGGGCGATTGTTGGTTAAATTACCACCGCGCCACATCTCTACTCTACCCCTTTTACCAGTCGTTCCTGGAGGTCGGGGATCCGCAAGGGCACGACATTCAGGCGGTAGAAGAGGTCTGGACGGAAGGTTTTCTCCTTGACCGCCGCCTCCAGATCGATATTTGTTGCAGCAATGATACGCAAATCGAGGTGCAGGGTCTTGGTGCCGCCCAGCCGCTCGATGGTCCTTTCCTGGAGAACCCGCAGGATTTTCACCTGCAGGGGCAAAGGCAGTTCGCCGATTTCATCGAGAAAAACGGTCCCGCCGTCGGCCTGCTCGAACTTACCGAGCTGTCGGCCGGCGGCGCCGGTAAAGGCCCCTTTTTCATGGCCGAACAGCTCACTTTCCAGGAGATTTTCAGGAATTGCCCCGCAGTTGATGATGACCAGCGGTTTTTCGGCCCGCCCGCTCAGGCTGTGCACCGCCTGGGCGGCCATCTCCTTGCCGCATCCGGTATTGCCGGTGATCAGCACCGGGTAATCGGTCTTGCTGGCCTGCCGGAGCCGCTCAAACACCCTGGTCATCGCCGGCGAGATGCCGATCATGCCGCAGAGGGTGCCGCTTTGGCTGCTCTGGCTTTGCAGGCGGCGGGTGGCCTCCTCCAGGTCATGAAGCCGGAAGGTGCGGGCGAGGATGATCTTCAGGATGGCAAGATCGATCGGTTTGGCATAGAAATCGGCAGCCCCGAGGGCAATGGCCTTGATCGCGTTTTCGTCTTCGGCGTTGCCGGTGATGACAATGACCTTGGTATGGGAAGAGAGCGCCGGCAGCTGTTCGAGCAGGGCAAAGCCCTGCTGCGGGCTGTCGGGAAAGGGTGGCAACCCAAGATCCAAGGTGGCCACCGGAAAAACCCCGGAACCAAGCAATGGCTTTGCCAGTTCGGCGTTGGTGGCAAGAGTGATTTCATATTCCTTGTCCAGACCCCAGCGAAGCTGTTTGGCCACCGAAACTTCATCTTCAATTATCAGGAGCTTTCTTTTCATCGATCGAGATCACTTGGAAAGTGCCCTTCCCCGTGTCTCCGGCTGGCGGAAAAAGCCATATCACCGGCAAAGCCTGACAAGGCGGAAACAGCGGCCGGCGGTCATCGCCTAGCAATCTGCTTGTCATTGGCATTTGCATTCAAGATGGCATTTGTTTTTCGTAGGGTGCACTCCGTGCACCAACATCCTAGTCAGCCGGGGACAATAAGGCGGTGCACGGAGTGCACCCTACTTTGGCCAGGGTAACGGGAACATAGCCGGCAAAGCCTTGCCAATCAAGAGGGGCGGACCGGCCGTCGTCACCTAGCAGTCAGTTTGTCAGCGAGGAAAAAGGGGACGCAATTATTTTTCCATCGCCTGCAAGAGATTTAGACCTTTATTGTTCCGCTTTCCAGAGAAGCTCATTCTAGTCAATTGGCGGTTATCACGTGTCAATTAAAAGGTCGTGCAGAGTCGGGCGGCTGATCTCAAGAACCTTGGCGGCCTGACTGATATTATTGCAGGAAAGCACCAGGGCCCGTTGGATGGCATTTTTCTCGACTGCCTCGTGGGCCTCTTTCAAGGTGGCGAGCTTTTGTCCTTCGCCGGGCATGGGCGATCCTCCAGACCGAGCTCGGAGGAGGTGATAATCCTATCGTTCGTATCGTTCGTGGTCCCCAGGTCGCGGCGAATTCGGTTCTGCAGTTCCCGGACATTGCCGGGCCAGGTATGAACGGTCAGGGCCGCCAGGGCGGTGGGCGAAAATGACAGCTACCCCGCCGCAGCTTTCGCGCTTCCTCCTGCAGGAAGTTATGGGCGAGGAGCAGGATGTCCTCCGGTCGTTCCTGGAGGTCGGGGATCCGCAAGGGCACGACATTCAGGCGGTAGAAGAGGTCTGAACGGAAGGTTTTCTCCTTGACCGCCCCCTCCAGATCGATATTGGTGGCAGCAATGATGCGCAAATCGAGGTGAAGGGTCTTGGTGCCGCCCAGCCGCTCGATGGTCGATTCCTGGAGAACCCGGAGAATTTTCACCTGCAGGGGCAGGGCAGTTCGCCGATTTCATCGAGGAAAATGATCCCGCCGTCGGCCTGCTCGAACTTGCCGAGCTGCCGGCCGGCGGCGCCGGTAAAGGCCCCCTTTTCATGGCCGAACAGCTCGCTTTCCAGGAGATTCTCAGGAATCGTCCCGCAGTTGATGATGATCAGCGGTTTCTTAAACCAATTGGGGTCGGACCAAGTTAATACACCAAAACTCCAACTTTAATCCCCAAAAAAAACAACTTCAAAATCAAGCAACTGAGCAGCTTCTCCCATAACTTTGTCCGCTGTAGCAATTATTTTTACTGGGATATCATTAGCTATCGTCAAGTGAAGTGCATCCAACGTTCGTAAAGGCGCAGATGGCAGGCTTTCAATTATCAATGATGCGCCAAGGATGTGTCGATTTTCAACCGGGTAGTGGATCAGGTGAGTATCATCAATATCTTGTTTAAATTTTGCATACAATTTTTGCACCTCTAACGCATTTAACATTTCCATGCGCCATCGCCGGGCCAAAAGACAGCGAAACTCAGTGACAGTCAAGCTGGAAATGCAAGTATCATCATGACGTTGCATCCACTCCGAAAATTCCTCTGACCCGGCCTCAGGCAGATACCATTTCGCCAAGGCGCTGGTGTCAATATACGATAAGGCCATTAACGTTCATCCCTGTCCATTCGTTGCAAAATGTCACTGGTAATATCCTGGGAAGGCAAACTATCGCGTAATGCTTTGTGGTCCGGTCTTTTCTTCTTTCCCTTAACAGGCAAAATGCGGGCCAGTGGGATATTGTGGCGGGTTACAATAATTTCTTTTTCCTCGGCGAGTAATTTGTCTAATTCGCCAATTTTATTGCGCATTTCTCTCACAGACAATGTTTGCATAGCTCACTCCTTTTGGCTATTGTTCTTCATATAAAATAGTGTAGCACATTTCGGATGTTTTTGCAATACAGCGCTGGAAATCCTCCCCAAACTCAGGTTCATGGATATGTGCCGGGGAAAAGGGGACGCAATTATTTTTTCCATCACCTCCAAGAGATTTAGATCTTTATGGTTCCGCTGTAGAGAAGATCGTTCGCATCAATCGGCGGTGATCGGGTGTTTATTTTTAAGGTCATGCAAAGTGGCGTGCCTGATCTCAAGAAGCCTGGTGGCCTGGCTGATATTATTGCCGGAGAGGGCCAGGGCCAACGGCGTCAAGGCTACCTGGCCCCGCCGCAGCTTGCGGGATTCTTCCTGAAGAAAGGTGTGGGTGAGGGGGAGGATGTCTTCCAGCCGTTCGCGCAGGTCGGGGATTCTTGAGGGCACGACATTCAGGCAGTAGAACAGGACCTTATCCCTCTTTACCAGAACATCCAGTTGCCAGTTATTACAACATAGATTCCCAGTCCAAGGTTGGTAACACCATGGGCCAGATTGACCCCTTTGAGATTTCTCTGATGAACCAATAGGAGTCCATAAAGGAGTCCGGCAAAAACCCCTGCAACCACCTGATGATGCTCGAGACCAAAGAGGATCGCCGTACCCAGAAATGACAACCAGGTGAAGGCTCCCATAGGCACCGAGCGAAAATCCGGTTTGATCAGATAGCGCATCAGGAACGATCGCCAGAACAGTTCTTCCATGACCGGCACGACCAGCGAGGAGCCGAGAAGTCTCGCGCCGATCCAGGCAATTGCTGCCGTTTGCGACCTTCCCAGGGCCTGGGGATCAAAGAGAGAACTTTGTTCCATCCGAAAGAGATACTCCTCCGGCACAACCCAGACCACCAGGACCAGGAGGCCACAGCAAAAGGCGGTCAGTATCTCACGAAAAGAAAGGGTAGAGGAAAAGTCTGGCGCGTACTTATGCCGCCAGAGCCAGAGCAGCGCTCCGACAACGATCGTCTTGGCAATATAGAGGTAGGGGCTCAGGCTCGGGAAAAGCGGGCAGGTTCTGTAAGTAACAAAAAAAGGACAAACGGCAGCACATAGGGGAACCAGGGTCTCTCAACGAACCGTTTTGCCCTTTCATTTCGCCTTTCCATTAAATTGTATTTATCCCGTGTTTTTTCAAAAGGTCATGCAGAGTCGGCCGGCTGATCTCGAGGAGCCGCGCCGCCTGGCTGATGTTGTTGGCGCTGAGAGCCAGCGCCTGGTGGACAACATTTTTCTCGGCCGAGTCCCGCGCGGCTTTGAGGGTGGGGAGCTTTTGTTCTTCCCCTGCCATGGGGAGTGCTTCCAGTCCCAGATCAGCAGCGGTGATGACATTTTCGACGGTGGTGCCGAGGGCGCGGCCCGCAGCTTTCGCGCTTCCTCCTGCAGGAAGTTATGGGCGAGCAGCAGGATTTCCTCCGGTCGTTCCTGGAGGTCGGGGATCCGCAAGGGCACGACATTCAGGCGGTAGAAGAGGTCTGAACGGAAGGTTTTCTCCTTG